>CAZTHM010000195.1:0-7255 GCA_964613505.1 uncultured Acidobacteriota bacterium
CTCTATATTATATATATAGAGCGGCGGAAATCCGTTGCCTATACTAGATCCTAGGAACAAAGAGAGAGATTTGTATGAAAACGATAAAGGATATCGAAGTGCAAGTCGAGAAGGAGGTTGCCGAGCCGTTAAAGCAGTTGGGACTTCTGCCCGAGGGATATCGGTGCAGGGCGCGGCTTCACGGCAAATTGAAGGACAAGAAGCGGACTGCGTCATTTGAAAAGAGTTGGACCCCGGATACCGACTCCATCATCATTCAGTTTGAACTGAAAGGCGAGCAACCGTGGCAGGCTCCTGGACTGCGTGCGCCAGCCGCGGGCGCAGTTCCAGTGAGTCAGGCAGCGGAGTCGCGGCCCGTCAAAGCCGATCCATTGTCGGACTTAATTCAGGCGCTCGACCGTGCCGAATCCCGGCCGGGGTACGATTTTGTTGCTTTGAAATGGTTCCGTGATACGGCGTTACTATCGGAAGGCTTCCAATGGACTAGCGCCGATTCCGAAAGGCAGGCCGTTCTGCGGGACGCAATTGATCAGCGCCTCATCCTGACCAGTAAGGTGCCCAACCCGAGGTCTCCCCAGTTCCCAGTGACGGCGATCCGGCTGAATCGGCTTATGCCACAAGTGAAAGCAATTCTGGGAAGACCGGACGACGGGCGGTCTGATTTCCAACCAGTCTCAATGCGCGGCGGCAACCTGTCCACATCGGTACTCCGCGACAGGCGCTAAATTGGCCCTCTATTACTTGGAGACGAGTGCGCTGGTCAAGCTTTATGTGCGGGAGCCGGGCACCGACCGGCTCCTCCAGCTGACAAGGAATTCGTCTGACAATCGCTTTGCGGTGTTGGCGATATCGATTGTTGAAGCCCAATCTGCAATCAGACGACGGGAGCGGGCTCGGGACATCAATCCCCAGGCCGCGGCGCTTGTCCTGGACCGGCTGCAACAGGATTTAGTGACCAGGTTCCTCCGACAACCGCTGAATGACGCCGTACTCGACGCGGCTCTGGAGTTGGTTGATCGGTATGCCCTCCGCGCTTACGACG
Source organism: uncultured Acidobacteriota bacterium (assembly GCA_964613505.1). Taxonomy (GTDB): domain Bacteria; phylum Acidobacteriota; class Terriglobia; order UBA7540; family UBA7540; genus CAZTHM01. Next base: position 1,043 of record CAZTHM010000195.1, read on the forward strand.
CGGTTCAGTTGGCCGGATGCCTGGTGCTCAAGACAGCGGTGGGCATGGACTACCCGACGTTCGTCTGCGCGGACCAGGAATTGATCGAGGCCGCACGCTCCGAATTGCTTCCCACCCTCGATCCGAGCGGCTAGAGCTACCTCCGCTTTGCGTTAGGATGGATTTTGGGAAATCCATGGCCAAGACCATCGCGCCTGACGTCGCCGAGCCTTTCATTAGTCAGAGGCATATCAGCGTCCAGCGCTATTTCGAGACCTCGCTCCTGCTGACGCTGGCGACAGCGTATCTCACGGTGGTAACCACCGGCAAGCTGGACCTGCCTTCCGCGGTGATTGTTTCCGTCGCCTTGCTCCTCAAACTCTGGAGCTATATCCGCGAGCGCGATTACTCGATTTCTCCCCGCACCGTGACGCGCCTCTCGGTCTTCTACATTTTCTTCTACGCCCTCGATTTCCTGATCTTCTCGGTGGGCCCGACTCTGATGGACAACATGCTGGCGGCGACGGTCCATCTGGTCTTGTTCACCGTGGTGGTCAAAGTGTTTTCCGCCCGGACTTACCGCGACTACGGCTATCTGGCAACGCTCTCCTTCATGATGATGCTCGCGAGCGCCGTCCTCACGGTGGGGACGACGTATCTGGTTTGCTTCACGTTCTACATCCTGTTTGCCATCTCCACGTTCATTAGTTACGAGATCAAGCGATCGGCGGAACTGGCGGCTCGCGCTCCGGAGGGTCCCTTCCGCGCGCCTCTCGAGAACCGCGCCGCCATCGAGAAGGCCTTGAGCACGGCGACCGTCGGCCTGGCCATCGGGATCGTGGGGCTCGCCGCGATTCTCTTTTTTGTCATCCCCCGCTACCGCACCGGCTACCTGACCGGACTGGGGATGGAGCAGCAGAATGTTACGGGCTTCTCCGGGACTGTGAATCTGGGCGACATCCGGAAGATTCTGCGTTCCAACCTCGTGGTCATGCGCGTGATGGTGGAGGCCGCGGGCCCGCGAGAGTTTCAAGGCGCGAAGTGGCGCGGCGTGGGGCTTACCAGTTTCGACGGAAAGAACTGGTATAACGACAACACTGAACAGAAACCCCTCTCGCCCGCGTCGTTCCAGCGTTTCGTGATTCCTCAGGCTGAGGGCTGGCAGAACCGCCGTTCGCGTCCGCTCCGCTATCGCGTGCTGCTCTCACCGGTTACCACCGACGTCCTCTTCGTGGCCGCCGTTCCAAAGGAAATAACCGGCCGCGTCCGAACCATCACCCAGGATCAGACGGAATCCCTCCACAATCCGGGGCACGGGTTTACGCCTTTCAGCTACGAAGTCCTGTCCGACATCGGACTTCCCTCGCCCGATGAATTGCGGCGGACCGCGAGCGAGTATCCCTCCGAGATCGGGCGAATCTATCTCGCGCTGCCCGAAACCGATCCGCGCGTGGCCGGCCTGGCAAAACAGGTTACGGCATCTGCCGCCAACAATTACGATCGCGCCCTGGCCATCGAGGCGTACCTGCGCGCGACCTTCACCTACTCGCTCGACCCCGTCGGGATCGAGCCGGGTGATCCGATTGGAACCTTTCTTTTCAAAGCCCGGACCGGTTATTGCGAGTACTTTGCGGCCGCCATGGCAGTCATGCTGCGCACACAGGGAATCCCGGCGCGCCTCGTCAATGGCTTTCAGACCGGCACTTACAACCGCGTCGGGAAAGATTTCATCGTCCGCGGGCGCGATGCGCATAGCTGGGTGGAAGCGTACTTCCCCAATTACGGTTGGATCGCCTTCGATCCCACGCCCGCCGACCCTAACCCCGTCGTCCCGGGAATGTTTGATGATTACATCGACGCCGCTGGCCTGTTCTGGAGCGAGTGGGTCATCAACTACGATTTTGCCCATCAGGTGCAACTGGCCCGCGAGGTTGAGAAGGATTCACGCCAGTTCCAGCAGGCTTTCCAGCGGCGCGTGCGCGGCTTTCAGCGGGAATGCATCCGCATCGCCTACCGCGTCGAGGGCTGGCTGATGGCCCACAAGCTGCTCGTCCTGCTCATCATGATCGCGATATTGGCGGGGCTGATCGCCTCCGAGAAGAGCGGCTCCATCGCCGAACTGCGCTTTCTTTGGGCCTGGACGTTTCGCCGCGCCGACCGTTCGCTCAGCCCGCTGGAAGCCACGCTGACTTATGCCCGCCTCCTGAAAACTCTCCAGAAGCAAGGCTATCGAAAGCCTCCCGCTCAGACTCCGCGCGAGTTCGCGTTGTCGTTCCTCGGCAGTCGCCTCAGCCCGCCGGTAGTGGAATTCACACGACTCTACAACGGCCTGCGTTTCGGTCGGGCGCCCGTGTCGCTCACAAGGCTCCGCACGTTGATCGAGGAGATAGGCGCCAGTAAGCAGTAAGCAGTCGGCAGTAAGCAGTCGGCAGTCGGCGGTCAGCAGTCGGCAGTCGGCGGTCAGCAGTCGGCAGTTGGCAGTCGCGAGAGAGCAGTCAGCCTGCCCGTCCCATTTGTTACTTTTGATTTTTGACTTTTGCCTTTTGATTTTCCGAAGATACATCCTGACGTGCAATGCGGAGTAGAATTACGGGATCGATTTCCCTCCATCCACAGCGAACACTTGGCCGGTAATAAATTCGCCTTGCGTGGCGAGATAAAGCACCATCTCGGCAATGTCTTCGGGGCGGCCGGGCTTGCGAAGCGGTGTCGTCTTGAGAACGTTTTCGGACCAGGGGCTTTGCTGCTCATTGGGAAAGAGGATGGTTCCCGGCGCGATACTGTTCACGAGAATGTGCGGCGCGAGAGCTTTCGCCAGGCAGCGGGTCATCATGATCAGTCCCGCCTTTGACGCACAGTAGTGCGTGTAACTCGGCCAGGCTTCCAATCCGCCCAGGGACGAGATATTGATGATCCGGCCCCGCTGCTGCTTCTGCATGATGCGCGCCGCAGCTTGCGCGCAGAAGAACGGGCCCTTCAGATTTACCGCCAGTATCCGGTCCCAGTCTTTTTCCGTGAGCCTGTCCCACTTGCCGGGGAAAAAGATTCCGGCGTTATTCACGAGAAGGTCGAGGCGGTGGAATCGCTTCAGGACCGCGCGAAACATCGCCGCGACTTGCGCGGGCTTGGAAACGTCGGCGCGAATCGCCAGCGACTTAACGCCCAGCTTCTGGATCTCGAGGGCAGTCTGCGCCGCCTCGCGGCGCGACTGGTGGTAGTTCACCACCACATTGGCGCCCGCGCGCCCGAGCGCCAGCGCGATGACGCGCCCGATGCGCCGTCCCGCTCCGGTGACCACTGCGACTTGGCCAAGTAGGGGCCTGTCTCCCATAGCGAGCATTCATAACACGCTCAATGAGGATTTGGTAGGGGTAAGTTAGTTTGCAATTGTGGATTTGTGATTTGTGATTTAGGATTTGTGATTGAGTCCGAATTGCCGGTGACTCTCGAATTGACATTGGATGCGCCGTGACATCGGAAGAGCTTAAAGCGCGAACTCAGTTATTTGGCTTGCGGATTATCAAATTGGTGGGCGCACTTCCACGCAACACGTCCGCCCAAGTCATTGGACGGCAGATACTCCGCTCGGGAACCTCTGTTGGCGCGAATTATCGCGCCGCATGCCGAGCCCGTTCTCGTGCCGACTTCGCGGCGAAGCTGGCTATCGTCGAAGAAGAAGCCGATGAAACTCTGTACTGGATTGAACTCCTCGCGAAGTCGGGGCTGATTAAATCTGACCGCTTGAGCCGGCTGGCAGACGAGGCAAATGAGTTGGTCGCCATCATCACCGCTGCGCGCAAGACGACGCAAGGCCACGGCTGAGGGTTAGTTGTTGAAAATCACAAATCCCAAATCAGAAATCACAAATTTATGGAACTTGATGTCTTGTCTATCGTTGCGCATCCTGACGACACCGAGCTGACCTGCGGCGGCACCGTCATCAAGATGGCGGAAGCGGGCTACAAGGTGGGCGTGCTGGATTTGACGGCCGGCGAATCCGGCACGCGCGGCAACGCCACGCTGCGTGAGCGCGAGGCGGCGCGGGCTGCGAAGGTCATGCGGCTCGCGCACCGCGAGAATCTCGGCCTACCCGACGCAGCCCTCGAGAACTCGCGCGAGTACAAGCTGGCGATCGCGCAGAAGATTCGTGAATTGCGGCCACGCACCGTCATCCTTCCCTACTGGGAAGGCCGCCATCCCGACCACTACACCACCGGGCGGATGGGCTACGAGGCCTGTTTTCTGGCTGGACTCGCGAAGGTGCCGCTCGAAGGCCGTCCCCACCGCCCCCACAAAATCATCTACTCGACGCTCTACGTGCCCTCCCTCCGGCCCACGTTCGTCGTCGACATCACCGCGCAATTTGAGAAAAAATTGAAGGCCATCCTCTGTTACGCATCACAATTTTCGCCTCAGAAAGACATGCAGAACCTGTTCCCTTCCGGCCGCGATCTGCGCGAGCGCGTCGGGTCGCTGGCGCGGCATTTCGGCTTGATGATCGGCGCGCGCTACGGCGAGCCCTTCGTCACCCGCGAAGTGGCCCAGGTGGAAGACATCGTCGAGATGCCGGTCAGGTCGATTTAGGATTGCGGATTGGTGATTTCTCCAACCCTGCAGGGGTTGAAGTTAAATAGCCGGGGGTGGAACCCCCGGTTACGCGTGCCCCCCTCTCTGCACCCAATCCTGGAGGGGTTGAACACCCAGAAGAGGAGCGGCGAAATGTTCGGCCCCTTCAGGGCCGCAACCTGATCGCCCCGCGGCCTCTGAACCGGGGGCTGTCGCCCACGGCTACTCACCTTGCTCCCCTTCGGGGAGCACACAATCCCGCCGGGCAACCGCTCAGGCCCGTCTTGACGGGCGGCGCAGGTCACACCTATAATCCGCAACAGTTCCAAGGTTTCCAAAAAGAGAGTGTAAGCAGGTGGCGCCTGGCGCGACGAGCGTTTGCGACTGAGGAGGAATCCATGTGGCGTTCAACTGCGATGTCCCTTCTGGCCTTCGCGCTCGCTGCGAGTGCCGCGCTGGCCCAGGAAGGGAGTCATCAGGGGGTTTACTTCACCACACCTTCCGGCTGGACCAGCGGGATGCAGGACGGCCAGTTCGTCCTCGCGCCCGCCGACATGACGGAAGAGACGGCGGTCGTCATCGTGCTCTACGGCGCGGAGGGCCTGGGCGGAAAGTCATTTCAAGACTGGCTTCGTGACCGAATGGCGAGCGGCACGAACGCAGGGGTAAAGGTTCTTCAAGACAGCCCGGTCCAGACCAACTCGTCGGGCAGCCTCCAGACCCTTTCGACGGGGCGCACGATCCAGGATGCCTCCGGCGGCGTACGCCTTCAGATCTACCACGCCGTCTCGGATGGCAAGCAGGCCGCGGCCGCCCTGCTGCTCACCGCGAGCGAATCCGCCGTCAACCAATACATGCCCGCGATTCAGGGGCTGTTCGCCAGCATGAGTTTTGCCGCAGCAGGCAAGCCGGAAGTCTCTCCTGCGCCCGCCCCCCCCGCCACGCCGACGCCCGGCGCACAGCCCTCGGCCAGCCCCGCGGCGGGAAAAGGCGAGCCGTTGCCGAAATCCGAAGTCGTGGGCGGGAAACCCCAGGGCCTTTTCGCCGGGGTGAGCGTCCTGAGCGGCAATCCCGTGTTCCTGCTGTTTCTCCCCGGCGGGCGCGTTTATCACGGCGCCCCGCGCGGCGGCATGAGCAGGATCGATTGGGCGGCGCTCGAAGCCGCGAACCGCGCCATCTGCGGAAGTTGGTCGGCAGCGGGAAGCAACCTGCGAATCGAATGGAACGATGGAAACGTCTGGGACGGCCCACTAGAGCTGACGCCGACGGGCATCAAGTTTAAGAACAAACGCTATGGCCGGGTTGTACCCGTCGCGGCAACTGAAATGGCGGGGTCCTGGGAGGGCGCGCGCAGCACGGCCTGGCTGAATCTCGGCAGCGGCCCGTCAACGACTCAGGTGAACAGCATCACCGTCGATGCCGCCGGGAATTTTGCCTTCGCGTCAGCCACCGGTTCCAGCGTGGCAGGAGCGACGGCGTACGGCGAGTCCCGCCTGCACGGCCGGCTGACCATCGAAGGATACGACGCGGTGTTTCGGCAAGCCGACGGAACGACGCTCCGCATGAGCCTCGCCCGCTTCCCCGACGGCAATGACCTCGTTCTCCTCGACGGGACGGTCTTCACCCGCCGCTGAGACATCAACCGGGCGGGGTGGCGCACACCCCGAT
>CAZTHM010000196.1:0-7250 GCA_964613505.1 uncultured Acidobacteriota bacterium
GAGGCTTGTACATGGTGAACTGAAACGTGTCGTTGACGTAGTTGTTCCCTTCCAGGTGTTCACGGACATCGGCAGGCAGCGGCTCGTTGAGCGGCTTGCTGACCGGAGGAGGCGGAGGAGGCTTCACAGGCTGAGGCACTGCGGCTGAGTTCTGTGATTCCTGTTTTGCAGACTCGGCGGGAGATGAACTCGCCGCTCCCGCGCTTGCCGTTGGAGCCGAAGTGGTCTCCCGCCCTCCGGACTTCGTTCCCGTCCCCTTCGAGGAAGTTGGACTGAAGGTGATGGAGCGAACTCGGTCTTTGCGAACCAAGGCAAAACCAAACTCGGTCTCGACGCGGAACATGCCATTCTCAAAACCGACAATCGCGCCGACAACTTTCTGCCCATTCTGGAGAGTTATCTCCTCCCCCCGCGCCGACGAAGCGCTCAGAGCAAAGACCATACTCATCCCGAGCAGAACTCGGACTGCCTCCAGTGGGTGGATTCGTCGCATGGCCTACCGTTCAGTATTTTCTCAAAACTCCGATGACTCGTCCTTGAATTATCACTTCGCGCGCGGGCAGGACGATGGGATCCATCTGGGCGTTGGCGGGCTGCAATCGGACGCGGCCGTTTGGTTCGCGATAGAGCCGCTTGAGCGTGGCGTCTGTCCCGCCGGTCAAGGCGACAACGATTTCGCCGTTGTCAGCGGTATCAGCGCCCTCGACCAGAATGTAGTCGCCGTTGCAGATGTGATCTTCGATCATCGAATCGCCCTTGACGCGCAAAACATAGATGTTCTCCTTGCCGCCTGCAAAGTCGCCGAGGGAGAAAGTCTCGGGATTGGGGATGGCCTCGACGGGCTGGCCGGCGGCGATTCTACCGAGCAGCGGGAATTGCATTTTGCCCAAGGCCGGCGCGAGGGGGACGATCTCTCGCGGCGTTGTCGAAGCCCTGTTCGCCGCCGTCTTGGGGCGCGGGAAGGGCTGGATCGCGGTTTTGGCAAAAGGCACGTCGCCGGGGACCGCCACGACTTCCACCGAGCGGCTCTGGTTATAGCCGCGACGGATGAAGCCTTTCCTCTCCAGCGTCTGCATATGCTTGTGGACGGTGGCAAGCGAAGAGAGGTCGAGCGACGCACCGACCTCTTCAAAGCTCGGCGAGTATCCATGCTTGTTGATGAACCCCACCAGGAAATCCAGGACTTGTTTTTGCCGGCGTGTTAAGGCCATCGCTTTACCCTCAATTCCGTGATAGGTCGTTCGACTCGAAAACCTCGTGGCGGCTTGCCAAGGCTGAAAGGTGATTCTAGGCGAATAAAAGGCGAACAGCAAGCGGAAAATGGTGACGCCCGCCTCCGCGCAGGAGCGGCCTTGACTGCGGCCAGACTCAAGGCGCCTCGATCTCCTTGCGCATTCCCTCGAGGAGCTCGCGATCCTCGTCCGTCTCCTGTTTCTTGAGACGGTCAAAGGCGGCGAGGGCTGCCGCCGATTTCACCTTCTCACCCAGCAAAGTGTAGGCGCGACTGAGCTGGTAATACGCCTGAGCGAGGTCCGAGTCATAGCGGACGGCGGTCTCGAGTTCGCGCGCCGCAACCTCCGGCTGGCCGGACCTCAGCAAGATTTTGCCCAGTTGATAGTGGGGAGGGGCGTATTCCGGCTTGAGGCGCACGGACTGTTCGAACGCCGTGCGAGCTTCGCCTGCCCGATTATCTCGCAGGAGCAGTGATCCCAGATGGTAGTAGAACCGGGCGTTGGCGGGCTCTAGCCGCAGCGCGCGGTGGAGGTAATCTTCCGCTTCCCGGTTCTTGCCCTGGTTTACGAGTGTGGCGGCAAAGACAAACAGGGCGCGAGACGAATTGGGATTCAATTCGATGGCGCGAGCCAGGCTGCGTCTGGCGTCCTCGTAGCGTCGCTCGAGATAGTAACTCACCCCCTGGCTGTAGTAGGGCTCCGGCCACTCGGGCGCCGCCGCCACGGCCTGGGCCAGAAGGTCGAGCGCGTTCTGGTGCTGTCCGGCGCGTTGCGCGAGTCGCGCCGCGAGCAGCAAATACTTCGGCTGACGGGGTTCGGCCTGGAGCGCCTGCTGCGTTTCCCGGTGCGCCTCGGAATATTTCCGCAGCAGATAGAGTGCGCTGGCGCGCAAGTAATGATCTTCAGCGGTCTGAGGATTCTTGAGCGCCTCCAGAGCGCCGGCGGGATCGTGCAGCTCGAGCCGCGCCGCCGCCAGCAAGCGACGCATTTCCGCCGAATCCGGCTGCAGGCTGACGGCTTCTTCCAGGTGGGGCAGGGCGTCGCGGGCGCGGCCGTGCTCGAGGAACAATCGCCCCACGCCCGAGCGCCATTGGAAATCTTTTCCAAAGACCTTGGCCCGATCGTTGGCTTCGCGCTCGGCATCCTCGAAGCGTCGGCTCTCCAGGGCGGCATACACCACGTAGAAGGAAACGTCGGGGCGATCCGGCCCGAGCTGCCGCGTCTCGTTGAAGAGGCGGGCGGCGTCTTCGGCCTTCCCTTGCCCGAGCAAGACGATTCCCAGGTTATAGGCCGCGTCGGGATGGCGGGGATTGATCTGGCGGGCTCGCTCGAGTTCGCGAATCCCCTCGCCGGTATTGCGCGCGCGCAAGTAGGCCAAAGCCAACCCGTAGTGCGCTTCGAAAGATTCCGGCAGCAGCTCCGTGGCCCGGTGCAGGTGAGGGATGGCCTTGGCGGTGTCGCCCAGATGGTATTCAACCATCCCGAGGTTCAGATACGCGTCGGCAGATTCCGGGTCGGCCTTCAGCGCCTGCTCGAGCTCGGCTCGCGCGCCGGGGAAGTCATCGCTCGCCAGCATCCGCTTGGCACGATCGAGATGGGTTTGCGCGCCGGTTTCGCGCCGCACCTGCTGTGCCTCTGATGGGCGGGGAACGATTAAGGCCAGCGCCGCAAGCAGCGCGACGAACAGGCTAACCCTGCTGAGGATTGGTTCAAAGACGCGGGATGGGCTTGGCGCCGTGCGCATCGCAGGAAAGCATATCTTAAACCTCGCCTCATCGGCTGGGAAGCTGCCAGCGCCCCGATGAATCGGGGCGCGGATTTTTGTTGTCAAATGGAACCGACCGCAGACCTCGAGAACGGGTCTCCGCTACGCGTGGCACCGCTTGGTGACCGGGAAGGTCTTGGCCAAAGGAGTTTAGCCGATCATAATTAAACCTCAATTGTTCAATAGTTTGACTTCTGTTGTTTGCCTCTATCGTGTCATTTGCCAAATTTGGCAAAAGCTGTATTGGAGGCAGATCTACCTACTGCCCATTCTTGAGGTCGGAGGCGTTTCCTAGAAAGCAAGTTGCAGGTCGGAGGGAACAGGCTTACCTGCGTTAAACCATTGGTGCCGGACCGGGGTGTACTGCCATCCCAGTCTTCTTAGGATATCTGCGAAATCTTCCCGACTCACATCCAAGCACTGTAAAGCGCCTCGTTTCCACGCCTTCAAGACGACCTGATTGAACAGTAATTCGCCTGCGAAAGGGCTGCCATCTGGAGAAACTTCGACGAGTGTTTCATTGATTAGTTCCTCGATTGCCGGGCTGGAGGACGGTTGGGCGATCACCGATTGATGCGACCCGTCTTTGAGAAAAGTAAGGATCATTTCCCCAGCTAGAACCTTCTCTTTGTTTTTCTTTTTGTGCATTGACCAGACCGTGTCACCTATCTGGGTTACTGCCGCTTGGAGGCTTGCACCAGCCTCAGTCGCCCCGTCGAGGATCGCCTCGAAATAACGGACGTTCCAATGCTGAAACACCACTGAAAGCCACCGATCCTGCTTGAGCATCCGTAAACAAGCCCTAATGCTTTCTCTCAATCGCCGAATGTAATGGTCTTCAGTCAGCCGCAATTCTCCACCTACAATGATTTCTTTTTCTCTGGCCTTGGGCGAAACGCGGAAACCGAGCCAATGATTCCAAAGGGTGGAAAGGTCGAGGTAAGCAATGTGCCCACCGTACGGGGGATCAGTAAAGATATAGTCGACCTTGTGCCCCAGAGCGCGGGGAAGGTCGTTTATGTCCAGACCATGCACTTCAAAACTTCCACGCCAACCCTGGGTTCTCGTCCACAGCCGCTTTTGTTTCAGAACTTCGGTTTTTCCTCCTATGACGTTCCCCACCCTTTCTTGAAACACCTCCCAAGGTGGGAGTTCTACCGGAGTTCCTGCTAGCTTATACCTGTAAATGCTGAAAATGCTGCTGCCGCCGCGAGACTCAAGCCTCCCTCGCGCCGAAAGGAAAGTCCTGTTCAACTTGCCTAGCGTCGCGGACCAAGCGAGCAGCAAGGCCCCGCGTGCGGCAGGGTCGGAGACCTCTTCGATCGCTTCCTTGAGTAGGGCTAGGGCGAGCAACTGCCGGGGTGAAAAGAGATCAAAGTACCGCTCAGCATCCGAGGTTCGGGGCAACGGAATGTTCTCCGGCAACTCGACATCGGCCAGCCTCTTCGCAACCTCGGTTTCGGATATGGATAGAGTCTGCTCAACCTGCGTCTTGCAGCGGCTCTGAACCTCGTGGAATGCCTCTTTGATATACGCTGTGTCTTCGTGCGTGGTGTCAGCTATTTGGGAAGTAATAAAATTAGCGAGTGGGTTGATGTCATTGTGAATCCCCCGCCTATTAAGGAGCATTGCTTCGATTGCCGTTACCCCGGAGCCGCCGAACGGGTCGAGAACCCAATCGCCCGGCTGCGTGAAATGCCTAATGTACGCGCCGACGACGTTTGCCGGACGGCGCGTAAAATACGGATGCACTCCGTAGTGCCGCTTCGCTTCTTGCCTCTCCGCGGGAATGCGGCGTGTAATGGGCGCAAGATGCAGCGGGAGGGGCATAAATCACCGGTCAAGCACGGAACAGAGTGTAGCTAGCTGTAAGACATCCACATTTGGCGGAACATTTTGCAAATCGTGTTGAGCACAAAGAATTACTGCTCGGGACAGCTCCTCGGGAGAATACTTCCTTTGCTGGTACTTGAAACCTGAACTCAGCTTCTTGATTTCGACCGGGACTCTGTAGGGTTCGTAATCCAAAAACCGAAACTGCGCTTGGCAGTCAAAACCCTTTCCCACGTAAGGGCCGAGTTCGACTCCGAGAATCTTAAGCGGACCCGATGCTCGCAGAAGGTCTTCTTCCTTTACATGACGAAATTCGCTCTCCACAGCATGCGCGCCGGCAACCCGACAGATCTCTTTGATGGACCAGCGCCACATTTCCGGCTGGCTTTGTTTGACGCGCTCGAGCTGTCGGCGCCAAAGGTCGCTCTGCCGCCTCTCATTGAATGAAAGTGGGAATTCGGGGCGTTGTATCACGGTTGTTTTTGTGCCTTCCGCATACTTATACCCAATAGGGGTGAGGTAGAATTTGTCGTCAATTACCTCGATTTCCACGTCGATGCGCTCAAAGTCGCCTGACTTCAGCTTATACCAGTACCTAACGGCTTCGCCAATCGACTCGCCGGCGCCGGCTTGTTGAATTCGGTCATGGCCAACCCGCCCTTCTACCAAGTTACCACGCGAGTCCAGCTTGGCGTCAACGGAGAGTGCTAGGAAGGATGACGGAGTCGCTCCATAGGGCGTTACCAATGCAACGGGCACGGCCTTTTCCGATCGGAGGTGTCGCCTGATCGGCTTGGTGAGGTTGTGGAAATAATACTGGGGGCCGCCGGTTGCTCTGCTGCCGCGCTTTGTTTGTTGGAGGTGCATTCATTGCTACCTTTCGGTTCGAGTGTAGGGCGAGGGCGTCGGGAGGGGAACGTTACTACATCCGAAATAAGGGATCAAGGATTCGGCGGGTGGCGCAGACATCGATTCAACGTCGCTCGAAAACTAAATTTGCCAATTCGCCGCGGTCGATTCCCAGCGCGTCGCGAAGTTCCAGGCTGATGCGCCGCGCGCCCTCGGGGATTTCGACTTTCTGATCGACCTTGAGGATTGCATCGGGCGCGACCGGGCCGAGCGCGATCACCTTCAACACTTCCCCGCCCCGGCCTTTGATTGAAAGCGAAACCGTGCCGGGATAAAAGACGCCGAACGTCCCTTGGAGGCGAACGGCCGCGCCGTCGGCGCGCGCCGCGAGCGGCTCACTCGTCACTCCGGCATCGGTCACATCGACGATGGGCGCGGGAATCCGCGCTCCGTACCACTCGGTCTCGAAGGAGGCATCCTCGCCCGGCCGAAGGAAGAAGTAGGGGCTGATGATTTCGGTTTCCAGGTAGTAGGGCGTCCGGCGCGGGTCGGGCGACGCCGGGGCGGCGGTTTGATGCGGATAGCGTTCCGGCCCGTTCAGCCAGAATTCCAGCGTACACTGGTCGGGATACTCGGCGCCCGGCACAAAGCGGAATCTCTGCACAAACGCGTGTTGCGTCTTGCCGTTCGCCACCGCAAGCCAGCCCGCCTCGGAATCCACTCCAACTTGCAGCGCTTGATAACGGTAGTGCAGCCGGAAGCGGCCATCCGGCAGCACATGATAAGCGGCGTCGCGAACATCGCCATGCTGCGGGATATACCCGCCGGGAAAGCGGCTGCGCGGGTTGGTGGGAGCGAAGACCCAGATCTCGCTCGAGGGCTGGAGGGGCGCGGCCGGGTCGGCGGTGTCGCTCTGGGTCACTTCCTGGAAACCCCAGCGCACGTTGCGGCCTGAGACGTTCTTCATGGAATGCTCGACGCGGACGCGCGTTGAGCCTCGACCGAGGCGATAGACTCGGCTGAGCTGAAGGCCGCTGCGGTCGTCGGGCGGCGCGGTGACGCGCACCGCGACTTCGTCAGCGTTGTTCGTCACCACCTCCGCCGAAAACACGCTGCCGTCGATGTTGTAGTCGGGCGGGCCGGCCCACTGCTCGGCCGTGTCGAACCCTTGCGGCCCCAGCCAATCCTTGTCGCCGCCGTAGTTCGCCCAGTCACCGCCGCGGTCGTTCTGCTCGCGGGGCAACACTTTGCCGGCCAGCTCAGGATTTACGAAGAAGTAAGCGTGCGACCCCAGTTCGTACTGAATCGCCCGCCCGCCGATTTCCGGCGCGATGGTCAGCGTGACCAGGCCGTTGGTCAGGCGGAATGCCTTCCAACTCTTGTAGGTGGTCCGCTCGAGCGAACAAGCGGGGACGCCCTGCGCCAGGGCAGGCATTACGGCGCCGAATACGATGACGAGTGCAAGTACCGCCGTCGAGAGGGTTTTCATTATTAGTTCCCGGTGACGATCGGCTGGTCCTTGAGCCTGCCCAGGAGGCGATAAATCTGGATCAGGGCCTGGTCGACGAGCC
>CAZTHM010000197.1:0-7239 GCA_964613505.1 uncultured Acidobacteriota bacterium
AAAGTTGAAAGTTGAAAGTTAAAAGTCAAACGCCCCAACCAACCGGCCCAGGAGTGGATGAGGACTTTCAGAGGCGCTCACCTCTTCTGCTCCACCCTGGCACGCAGACTGTGCAGCATTCCAGCGATTTCCCTGACCTCGGCCAACGGAGGTTCAACCACCGCCAAGGTGACGTAGCCCAAATCTCGACTCACCATCAGCAGATACTCCGTTTCAACGAGGGAGCCCTCCGCGATATTGAGGAACCGCGCATAGTCCTGGCGGGTCTGACGCTTCGACCCTTCTGCAATGTTGGTCGGGACCGAAAGAACAGCCCGTCGCAACTGTGAAATCATTCCGAACCGCTCATCCGACGGAAAAGATCTGGTCAAGCAATAGACCTGTAGAACGAGCGCATGGCGGCGTTGCCAAACCTTCAGTTCTGTAAATCTCTGCAAAGCCTCCCCCGCGCGAGGTTCCCATATCGCGATTTACCACTGCTGTAGCGCCAGTTGGCCGAAGGCGGTTCTTGCCTTTTGACTTTCAACTTTCAACTTTCGACTCTCGACTTTGGCCCCTATTGTCCGAGCAACTCAAAATACCTTGCCACCGCCTCGATGCCGCGATAGAAATTGGGGAGGTGAAACTTCTCGTTGGGCGCGTGGAGGTGATCATCCGGCAGCCCGAATCCCATCATGACGCTGGGGATTCCCAGGTGGTCCTGGAACTCGCCGACAATCGGGATCGAACCTCCGGAGCGCATGTAGACCGTCTTCTTGTGGAAGATCTGCTCCATGGCCTCGGCGGCGGCGGCAATCCAGCGGCTGTCGGTTGAAACCAACGAGGCCGGCGCTGAACTCAGCACCCGCACCGTGCTCTGAATTCCCTTGGGTGTCAGCTTCTTGACGAAGGCCGCGTACTGGCGGACGACTTCCTTGGGCTCCATGTCCGGGACGAGCCGCATGCTGACCTTGGCCGCCGCCACCGCCGGGATGACGGTCTTCGCGCCCTCGGCCGTAAACCCGCCGCGAATGCCGTGGACCTCGAGCGTCGGCCGCGCCCACAGGCGTTCCAAAACCGGAATGCCCCGCTCCCCCACCAGGGCGGTGCTGCCGATTTCCTTCTTCAGGAAATCCTTCTCGTTAAAGGGCAGGCGTTTCCACGCGGCAAGTTCTATGCGGGCCGGCTTCTTGACCCGTTTGTAGAAGCCGGGGATGCGAACCTTGCCGTCACGCCCTTTCAGGCTGGAGAGAATTTCCGCCAGCGCCTGAATGGGATTGGGCGCCGCCCCGCCGTACATGCCGGAGTGCAGGTCGTGCGCCGCGCCGCGCGCTTCGAGTTCCGTGTAGACCAGGCCGCGCAGGCCGGTGGTAATGGTGGGCAGTTCCGGCGCAAACATTTCGGTGTCGCAGACCAGCGCGGCGTCGGCTTTCAGGCGCTCCCGTTGCGTCGCGGTGTAGGCCGCAATGTGCTCGCCGCCCATTTCCTCCTCACCCTCGATCAGGAACTTGATGTTGATGGGCAGCTTCCCTTCCGCCTTCAGAAAACCTTCCACGGCTTTCAAGAGCAGATAGAGCTGCCCTTTGTCATCCACGGCGCCCCGCGCGTAGATGTTGTTGCTGCGGACGGTGGGCTCAAACGGCGGGCTGATCCATTCTTCCAACGGATCGGGAGGCTGGACGTCGTAGTGCCCGTAGAGCAGCAGCGTCGGCTTCCCGGGCGCCTCCAACCACTCGGCGTAGAGGAGCGGGTGCTGCGATCCCTTTCCCGGGATGACCTCCACCCGCTTCATCCCCATCGAGCGAAGCTCGCTGGCCAGGAAATCCACTGCCCGCTGAATGTCCGGCTTGTGCTCGGGCAGGGTCGAGATGCTCGGAATCTTCAGCAAGCTCTTCAGGCCATCGAGAAATCGGTCGCGGTTCTGCTGATAGTATTCATTAGTGGCGGTTCCCACGGTTTTCTCCTCAGGATAAGTCCGAAATCACGTTCGCGGGGCGCCCGGCGCAGAATCCTGCGCGCGCCATTGCGCCCACACAAATCATGGCAGTCTACACCGCGCTCCGTACCGCGTCAAATTCGAGGGAAGTCGTGCCTGAGCGATGCGGCTCCGCTGGGGCGGGCATGGATGCATCGTCGCAGCATGTCGGGAGCAAATCCCGAGGACCTGCGTCAGAAGTGATAGAGATAGGAAAACTTCACGAACAAGCCCGCCGCCGAGGACAGCAGGACGGAGCGCGCCCTTGCCAGCAGTGTCTGCTCCAATGCCTGACGGTCGTAGTTTTCCAGGGTGTTGCTGTAGCCGACGTAGAGCGCCGTCCCCGGATGCAGGAGGTAGGTGAGAAGGACGTCGCCAACCAGGCCCTTGGAGTATTCCAGCGACGTGTATTGCTCCGAGGGCAGGATGTTGGAATACTGCCCGATGACGCGCAACGAAAGCCGCGGCGTAAACTGGTAATTCCACTTCGAGCGGAAAATGTTGTTGTTGAAAATGTTCTTGCTGGCGCCCGTCGTCAGGAAACGGTTTTCCAGCACCAGGTTTTCTACCGCCAGGCGCGTGGTGGGGCGAATCGTCATGCGGAATTCGACTTCGTTGGCCTGCCCCAGGAATGGGCGGGAGCCGTCGGGCGGCGAGAAGTTGATCTGCTGGCCCCACTCGTAATTCATCCCGGCGCTGAACCAGCGGCTGCGACGGGTGGAGAACCCGAATTCGTAGCCGCGCTCCAGGAAATCCATCCCCTCGTAGCGCTCACGCTTGTAGCGATAATGGCCGGAAGCCTGCGACGCCTGAGCGAATTCGATCCAGAACCCCGGATGGGCGGAATAATCCTGGCGGACGTTGCGATGATCCAGGAGGACATTGCCGCCGAAATAGGGCTGCCACGCCGTCACCCACCGGCCCTCGGGGCGAAACGAGTGTCCCACAAAGCCGCCCACGGAGCGGTAGTCGAGGCGCGGGATGAATCCCGAAGCAATCTCAAAATCCGGCGAGCGCTCGTTGTACCCGAGGAAGGAACTCCAATGCCGGTCATGGTGGTCGAGACCGAAATGGAAAGCCCGCCCTTGTTTCGTTGTCCCCGCCAGGTCGCGGCTGAACGACTTGATGAGCTGAAAGCCCAAGCCCGCGGTCTTCGAGATCTTCCAGCGCCCGTCGGCGCCGATCACGCGGTTGTAGGCTTGCCGGAATTCCCAATCGCTCCAGACCATCCCGAGGGTGGACTCGCGGTGAATATCGCGGCTGAAGCGCAGGACGTTGAAATAGGCTCGCTGGCCGAACGAAGGGTCCTGCGGCGCGACGATTTCGCCGGGGCTGCGGTCGTCGGCAGCCAGCGCGGCAATCGTGTAAGGCCCCGACTTTCCCGTCAGCTTCAGGCCGAACTGGGGATCGACGATGCGGCGCGTGAAGACCGTCTGGATCGGCGTCTCGAAGTAGTTGCTGTTCTCCATGAAGAAGGGGCGCTTCTCCGGGAAGAAAACTTCAAAGCGGCGGTTCACGGTTATCTGCGGCTGGTCGGACTCCACTTGGCTGAAGTCGGGGTTTAGCGTGGCGTCGAGCGTGAGGTTGGTTGCCAGGACCCACTTGGCGTCCAGCCCCAATCGCTCGTCCAGTTTTTCGCGCCGGAACTTTGCCGTCTCGGTGTCAAGGAAGCGGCGGGAAGAAAAGAAGCCATAGGGATTGATCTGGAGGTTTTTGCCGGCAGCGAGATTCTCCAGGCCGCGCACCTCGGCTTCCTGAATCAGCCAGCCGCTGATGTTGCGGGAAACCGCCGGCCAGGTGCTGAACTCGCTGTAGCGGGGAATCGAGCGGCTGAGCAGAATGCCCCAAGTCTGCTGCTTTCCAGGCGCGAATCGCAGGCTGCGGAAAGGAATCACCATCAGCGTGGCGTAGCCGTCGGAGGTCAACTGGCCTTCCGAATGCCAGTAAGTGTCGAAGCTGCGGTCGTCGCCGCGCAGCTCGTCCACCAGGGAATCTTCCTGGATGCCCAGGGCGTTGACGGCAAAAGCGTAGCCGCGCCGGTGGTCATAGTAAGTGTCGAGCACCACGCCAACGCGATCGTCGCCGCCGATAGCGTCCCGGCGCGTGACGTGGGCGCGAATCTTAAGAGGCTCGTTGTCCCGGCAGACAAAGCCGACGTAGAGGTGCTTGCGGTCGTAAGCCAGAAATGCCGTCGTCGCCTGGCTGGCGGGCTCGCCTTCGCGCGGATCGTGTTGAACGAAATCCTTCACCACGGCGGCGCGCGCGGCGGCGTCGCCGCTGACCAGTTCTTCCAGGGTCAAGGGGCGTTCAATTCGCGGCAGCGACGCGAACGGCGGAGGCGGCGCGTCGTCTGCCGCGCGGCAGATCGGCAAGAGGAGAATGCACAGCCCCGCGGCCACGAGTGTGCGTCGGGCTACACGCTGGAACTGTGCGTTGGAAGCGCCTGACTTCATTTTGATCTTGGACTCACCGAAAAAACTCGCACGACCTGAATCATGCTTGGCGAGGGGACTCAGGCAGAGCTCTATGTTAACCCGCTTCCCCCGGCGCGGCAAGACGATTCAGGCCCGCTGACCTCAGATCGAGAATATCCGGACTTCTTCCCCACGCCGTGTGCCTTCCTGCTAAAATGCCCGCTCCGTTTGCCGCAGGCAGAGTGCAATGGATTTCGAATTCCTCGCATCCCTGGAAGAGGATTGGAAACCCGTTTCGAAGCCCGCCCTTATCGGCTGGCTGGTATTCTACGGGCTGTTTCTCCTTTACGCCTTCCGGGCGCACGGCGGGTTTCTGCTCATCGACAATGTCAACCTGGTCGTCCACGAAGGTGGTCATTTGCTTTTCCAGTGGCTGGGCTCAACCCTTGGGCTCTGGGGAGGAACGCTGCTCGAACTGATCGTCCCACTTGCCCTGACCATCTATTTCACCTTTCAGCGCCAGACGATGGCGACTGCCTTTTCGGCTTTCCTCTTCTTCGAGAACTTCCTCTATATCGCAACGTATATGGCCGACGCGCGTTCTCAGGGCCTGCCTCTGGTCACCGTGGGCGATGCCGAGTTGGGCGGGCACGATTGGTTCAATATCTTCTCCAGCCTGGGGCTGCTCCAGTACGACCGGGTGATCGGCGGCACGGTGCGCGTGCTAGGCTGGCTGGGAATGCTGGCAACTGTCGGCTGGCTCGTCTATCGCGCCAGGACCTCTGCGCCAGGAACTCAACACTTGTAGCGACGGTCGGTGACCCCCGTTAAACTTTTCCGGGCCAGCGCTCTAGCAGTGCCGGCATGCTACGCCCGATACCTGGTACGTAGTGCCCCAGGCTGGGTCCTACGGCGCGTCGTGGTGGCCATAACGGTGTCGGACAACAATGAGGTAATGAACTCCGGAGGCTACGGTGATGGCGGCCGTAAGATAAATACAGATTCGCAAAAGCAGGGCGGTGGCCAGCGGGAAATTGACTTGAAGACCCACCGCCACAAAAACCGTGGCCACTTGAATCGTTGTTGACATCTTCCCTAAGACCGTGGGGCGGAAGGGCCGGTAACCGGCCACCAAGCTGATGAGCGCCGTGGTCATGATAATGGCCACATCGCGGCTCAGCACCAGGATGGTAAGCCACCAGGGCAGCACGTCGCGGAAGGCCAGCGTCAGATAAGCCGTGGTCATCAGAATCTTGTCGGCGATGGGATCGAGCGCCACGCCCAGCGGCGATTGCTGGTGAAAGATCCTCGCCACCGTGCCGCACACGACATCGGAAATCGCCGCCGCTCCCAGCACCGCCAGTGCCCAGCCGTAGTCGCGCTCAATCACCAGAATGGCGAAGATTGGAATAAAGACCAGCCGGAGGATCGTGATCTGATTGGCCGGGGTCAAGATGCGCGAAGGCATAGTTTCTAGACGACGATAACGGGCGTCTTACTGCTTTGTCAAAACAGAACCGCGATTCGAGACGATTGATTCATTTCCCCATTGCCTCATTGCCCCATTGGATCGTTCGTTCAATGACTCAATGAATCAATGATCCAATGGCTCAATGACCCGATGGCTCGATTCCCAGGTACTCCTGGATTGTCAAGCCCACGGTCTGCCGGAAGCGGTCGGCGAGCGAAGGCAGTGTCCCGCTCGGCTCGTCCCAGGAAACTCGCTCCACGCGGTGCATGGGAAAGAAGGCGGTCGTCAATCCCACGGTGGCTTCTTCCTGATTCAAAACCTGGCGCACGAAATCGTCGAAGGAATCGAGTTGAATGCCGCGCATCTTCACCCCGGCGGCGCTCAGTTCCAGGAGCTGCCCCCAGATTTTTTCTTTGGGGGCCGCCAGACTGACAATGACGATAGAATTGATTTCCATGGGTTCTACCACTGTTGGATATTACTCATATGCAATATATCTCTCAGTGTCCGTACCGCAACTCGCCCGCTTCGATGCGAAGCGGAAGTTGATTCTGCTGGGGCGGAAGCGGACACGTCGCAAAGGCCGTGAAGGCGCAGGGGGGATTGACGGACTTGTTGAAGTCCAGAACCACTTCTCCATCCCTCGGCAGGTCGGTGTACAGAAACCGCCCCGCCGGATACGTTTCCTTCCCGGCGGTCAGATCCTTGAAGATGAAAAAGAGCATGTCACCTTCGTCCAGCGGCTCGAGCCGGTACTCGTGGCCCTGCCAGGCAAAAACAACGTAGCCGGGGCTCGCCTCTTCCTCGACGTCGCCCAGGATGTTGGGAACAGCGATTTTCCTAGGCGGAGTGTAGGAAACGAATTTCGCCTTCACCCGGTATTCTTCCCTGACGGGAAAATACTTGAGGCCTCGGAAAGTCTTCCGTGCCTCGCTGTTCTTATCCTTGAGGCGAATGCCGAAGCGGCTGCCGCGTTGGATGACGAACATGGTGAGATCGCGAACTCGAAGAACATCGGGCGCCCCCGAGGTGTCAGGCTGGAGCGCCGCCATGACTGCGGGCTTCTCGTTGACCGTCACCTCGACGCCCGCAGCCGCCCGGAAGGTCGTGTTGCCGTTGTGAAACTCGATCACGCCCACCCGCTCCGGCGCTGAACCCTTGGGCAGCATCATCGTGTTGCCCGCGTCCGCGCCGAGCGTGTTCTCTCCTTCCTTCAGCCAGAACAACCCCGCGACGCTCAGCCAGCCATCCTCGGCTTTCAGCATTTCTTCCCGGCCGCGCCGCCACCTCTCAATCTCGGTTTGGTAGGAAGCGCCCCGCGTTCCCGCCTGCGCGAGTTGGGGACCGCCCGCCGATAAAACCGCATCCTCACTTGACGCGCCCGGAACGAGCAGCAGTGC
>CAZTHM010000198.1:0-7196 GCA_964613505.1 uncultured Acidobacteriota bacterium
GCGTCACGCACGAGACGGGAGGCGCGCGTATGGGCGATGACCCGCGCACCTCCGTGCTCGACCAATGGAACCGTTGCCACGACGTCAAGAATCTGCTGGTGGTGGACGCGGCCGGCTTCGTCACCCACCCGGAAAAGCAGATCACGCACACCATCATGGCGCTGGCGTGTCGGGCGTGCGATCATTTGGCGGAGGAATTTCGAAAGGGAGACGTTTGAAGAATGCTTTCAGCGATCAGCATTCAGCCATCAGCTGAGGGCAAAGGCAAAACCCGCTGATGACTGATTGCTGAAGGCTGATACCTGACTGCTGAGGGCTCGCTCATGGTTGACGAACCCAATTCGCGCCGCACCGCGCTCAAATATCTTGGCATGCTCGTAGCCACCGCCGCGGGCCGCGAGTTTCTGGCGGGCTGGATGCCGTCCGCGCGGGCTGAAGCAGTGTCGCCTCACGCCTCTGCGCATCATCACGGCGCGCCCGCCGCCGCCCAGCCCAGCGAGAATTACGCCCCGAAATTCTTCTCACCAGAACAGTTCAAGGCCATCGAGTCGCTGACGGAGCTCATCATTCCGACGGATGACCAGCCCGGCGCCAGGGAAGCCCGCGTAGCTGAATACATCGATTTCGTCGTTTTCTCCGCCGCTGAGTTTAGGCCGGAGTTGCAGAAAGAATGGACCGCCGGACTGGCGCTGCTCGACCAGTTGAGCAAACAAAAACACGCCCGGCCGTTCACCAAACTTGCCGCAGCGGAGCAAGAAAAGCTGCTCCTCGAAGCCAGCCTGCCGGAGCGGGACCCCTCGGCCAGCCATCCCGCCTATGCTTTTTACCGGCTCGTCAAAGACATGACGGTCGGCGCCTTCTACACATCCAAGGTTGGCTTGATTGACGTCCTCGGCTACCAGGGGCGCGATTTCCTCCCCGAGTTCCTGGGCTGCACGCATCCGGAGCATCAAACCTGATTGCCACGGCCGCCGCGAGACAGATTGAGGGTCGTAGTCTCCACCACCGACTATGTGCCTCGAAAATCGCCTTAACTCGTGGTACGATGCCTATTTCAATGCGGGTTCCCGACTACAGTCCAGAATGACTTGTGGAGTTGAGGCGTACCCGCGGGGGGGGAGTGTTCCCATGGCCCTATACATGGTGGAGAAGCTGGTCAGCGGCGTGATGGTTCTGGACTTGCGGGGGCGAGTCACGCTGGGCGAGGAGACGGAAGCGCTTCGCGAGCGAATCAAGCGGCTGGTCGAGGCCGGGCACACACGCATCGTCGTGAATCTGGGCGAAGTGAACTACCTTGACAGCGTTGGCCTCTCGACGCTCGTGTCCAGCTACACGTCAGCGCGCCGGGATGGCGGAGACCTGAAACTTCTGCATCTTACCAAGCGCATCCACGACCTGTTGCAGATCACGCGCCTCAGCACGGTCTTCGAAATGTACGATAGCCTGGAGGCGGCGGTGCAGTCCTTCGATCAACCGGCTGCATCGTAAAAGTGTGCAACGGACAAAATGTCAGTGGAGAGAAATCTCCCTTGACCCTCCGAACATTCTCGCATTCGCACACAGACCCTTTGACAAAAGTTATTGACGAGAGTAGATTGGCGCCATCAGCGTAGGAGAGGTTTCTTCGGCGGCCATCCGTGCTCCTGCTTGCGACCTGCCTAGAACGTACTCCCTTTTACGCGGAGCGAGGTTTCCTATGCAAGGTACAATTAAGCGCGTGGTTCGTGACCGCGGCTTTGGCTTTATCCGGTCCGCTGACGGACAGGAAATATTCTTCCATCGCAGCAGCCTTCAGCAGCTCAACTTTGACGGCCTGAAAGAGGGGGAGAACGTCGAATTTGAGATGGAGCGCGGAGAGAAGGGCCCGCGGGCCACGTCCGTGCGTCCGGGCACGCCGTAAACGTGGCGACTGTCTGAGTGTCCCGCCGGTTGTCCTACCCTTTCCAGCATGAGCGGGCAGTGCCGCAATGCGGCTTGGAAAGCGGGGGAAGGTGTGCCCCTTTCGCGAGCATACCTCTCTGTTCCGGCGCAGTCTTGGGCGCCAGGCGCAGGGCTTCTCGCAACGGCCTACCCGCCAGCTCCCTTTCCACCAAGCAGACGATGCGCCGCCGTGAGCTTCTCCGGAATAGGCAATTCCTGCGGACAATGGGGAAGGCAATCCCCGCAGGCAATACACGCGTCACCCTGCTTGTCGAGCTGCGCGTAGAGCCGGCGCGCCCGGTATCCTTCACCATAATCCCGAGCATAACGTTCGTAGCGCAGGATGTCGGCAACCGGCACGCCCTGTCCACAGTGGCTCATGCACGCGTTGCACAAGCGGCAAACTTCGCGGTCGGCGTAAGCCGTCATCTGCTCGAGGGCACGCTCGTCGGCGGCGCGCGGCGAGCGGCCCGCGCCCGAGTACGTATCCACGAATTGCTCCAGGCTGTTGATCTGGATGATGGCCGAATCGAGCGCGGTGCGAGTGGTCAGCCAGCGCGCCAGGGCATGGTGCGGCGATGTGCCGGAAGGAAAGTTCTTCATGAACTCGCGGTCATCCTTCATGCGGCCCGCGCCGCGCGTGGTCTTCATGGCAATCGTCCCGAATCCCTTGCGCCGCGCCAGGGCGAGGAATGCCTCCATTGGCCCGCTTTCTCCGTAGGAGTAGAAGAACTGCGCGTGCTCGTACGCGCCGTCTTCGGCGACCGCAGCGAGGATTTCGGCGCTGCTCTGCCCGCGCGGGACCTTGGAGTTTCCGTTATAGCTGTGCTGGGAGAGGCACAGGTGGCGGACCAGGCCCTCCTTCTTGAGCCGCTCGAAGGCGCGGACAAACCCCCGGTCGTTCTTTAGTTCATCGACATTGTGATATCCAAAGTGGAATTGCATGTCGTCGAAATAGCGCAACCCAGTCTGCTGGAGCATCTGTTTCACCAGGCGGTAGTGCGCTTCTTCGTCGAGGGCGCCGGTCTCGTGGTTCCCGCGTACGCGGTCCACGCACACCTGGCAATAGTGCGCTTCGCGATTCTTGAGAATGGCTGGCGGGACGTTGCCCCGGTCCCACTCGTCCGCTTTGTGCCAATAGTTAATGCCACAGCGTATGCCGGCCTCGACGGCGTCCGCGCCCCACGTTGCCGCGCCGATCAGCACGGTGATCTCCCGGCCCGTCCCGCCCAGCTTGCGGCGGGGCAGCGGCCCGACCTTGGCCGCGGCCTGTTCGATCTCCGCGGGCGTTGCGGCCCGGCACGCCGAACTGACGGCCCCCGCCATCGCGCCGGCGGTCGTCATGAGGAATTCACGACGAGGAATACCATTTGAAATCGCCATGATCAGCTACCTCCTTCTGAAACTTCGTGAGCACCAGACACCGAAGAGTGAAGAGTGAACAGTGGACAGTGAACAGTGAACAGACCGAAGAGAAAGTAGCCAGTCCTAGTTTCACTGGTCAGCCACCTCCGGCACCCAGTCCCCAGCCCCCAGCACCCAGCACCTAGTCCCCAGCCCCCAGCCCCCAGAACCCAGTACCCAGTACCTAGCCCCCAGCCCCCAGCCCCCAGCTTCTTCTCAACCGCACGAGCGAGTTCGGTCAGCGCCTTCCCATTTTCCGGAGCTTCCTGATAGGCGGTCAGGCGCACGAAGTATCGACCCTTCCTGAAACTCAGTGTGGCGGGGAACAACCGCGCGTCATCGCCGAGGTGGATGCGCTGGCTGCCGGCGGAGGATTCAGATTCGAAGATCTTGCGCGCGCCCTCCGGCGTCTTCATGACGTAGATATCTGCCACAGCCTCGATCTTGTTTTGATAGCGGTAATCTGCCGTCAATGTTTTCTCGACTCCGGCCTGCAGATACCTCTCGGCATCGCCGTCGATGTATTCCCAGAGATTCGCGGCGGGGAAGACTCGCGCCTCGCCGGCCTTCACCCAGCCAGCAACTTCTCCCGACACAGGAAATGGTTCCCCGGCCTTCGAAGTAGTCTTGGAATTGCAGGCCGAGACAAGAACCAGGAAGATCATCGACGTTGCGGCGACAGGCCCCGAGCCCCCAGTCCCCAGCACCCAGCCCCCAGTACCCAGTCCCCGGCCCCCAGTACCCAGCCCCGCTCTATTCATGAAGCAGATTGCCTCCTGGGTTTCCTGAGCAGAATCTGGTTTGTCTTCGACCGGTTTTCGCCGATGCTGGTCACATAAACCGCCGGCCGATCCTGCACGGGACAAGCGAACTCGCACGCCCCGCAACCCACGCAGCGCTCGGGATCGAGGTAGGGCTGTCGCACCTGCTTGGCGTTGCCTTGCGCGTCGAAGACCTCGGCCGGACGGAGATAGATGGCCTTCGGAGACGTCGGGCACCATTCCTCGCAGACAATGCATTCGGTAGCCAATGCCCAAGGCAGGCAGCGGCCGCGATCGTAGAACGCCGTGCCAACGTGAACGGGCTTCGGATTCTTTTCGGAGCCCGCGGCCCAACCTTTCTCCGCCGAACTGATTTCCCAAATGGCGCCCGTGGGACAGACTTGCCCACAGAGCACGCAGCTCGGCTCGCAGTAGCCCACGCGCGGCACAATGACCGGCGTCCACAAGCCTTCCAGTCCCGCTTCGGCGAGCGTGGGATGAAGGGCGTTGTTCGGGCATACCTTCATGCACTCACCACAGCGAATGCAGCGATCGAGGAAATGGTCTTCGTCGAGCGAGCCGGGCGGGCGAATCAGTCGTTCGTGACGCTCAACCGCCAATCCCGTCGTGCTGCGCAACAGTGGCAATGCCGCCGCGCCGGCCGCGACGCTGGCGAAGGCCTTGCGGCGCTTCAGGTCCGGGCCTTCGACGGTGGTCGGCGTGGCGGGGAAAAACTTGAACTTGATGCCACTCTCGGGGCAGTCGCCGACGCAGTTGAAGCAGAGATGGCATTCGGCCTTCCGCCACTGCGCGCCGGGGATGGGATCGTCGCCGCCCTGGCAGTCGAGCAGGCAGCGATTGCAGTCTTCGCAATGGCTGGGATGCTTTTCCATCCCTAGGATCGACCACCTCGATAGGACGCCCAGCAGCGCTCCGAGCGGGCACAGCGCCCGGCACCAGAAACGCGTGATGCGCAGATTGAGCGCCATGATGGCCAGAAAGATCAAGCCCAGGAAAAAGCCCTGGCGGAAATAGGGCTGCTTGAAGTTGAGCAGAATCTGGCTGAACAGAATTCGAAGCCCTTCGCCCAGAAGCTGGAGGGCGCCCACCTGGGTCCGATAGAGCGCGTCGAAGAGCGCGTTGAAGGCGAGGTTCAATCCCGGAAGAACGGACAGCGTCAGCGAGCGGATTAACAGCGAGATGGGATCGAGGATGCCCGCAATCCCGCTCCCCAGCAGCGCTGCGACCAGCACGGCGATCAGGACGTAATACTTCAGCGCCTGCCAGCCCTTGTAGCGGTTGCGCTCGATGCGCTCCAGGCCGCGCTTGCGCTCCGATTTCCAACTGCTGAAGAAATGGTTGAGCGTGCCGAGCGGACAGATCCAGCCGCAGAAGAATCGCCCCAGAAACAGCGTCGGAATGATGATGGCCAGGCTCCACAACAGCCCCTTGTAAAGCGCGCGACTGGCGAGCGCGTTCGCGATGGCAACGAGCGGATCAGCTTGCAGGAAGATGCTGACCGGATAGGGAAGTCGAATGTCGTCCGTCGCGGCGCGGAAGGTCCCGCGGAACTCGGTCCGGAACAGCAGGAAGAGGAAGAGTAGCAGGAAGACCACCTGCGAGACACGACGCAGCCGGATGAGCGTGTGGTAGCTCACGACCCATGGGCTAGAGCACGCAGTTTGCCAAGACAGTAGGGGAGGGCAATTCCGTGATAGGTCGTTCGGCTCGAAAGACGCTTCCGGGGCAGCGGCTTAGCTTGTGGACGGACAAAATGTCCGACCCGGCCCCCGACTATTAACGAGGACACCGGTCGGCGCAGTCTACAGTTTCTCTTCCGGCAGATCCAGTCGCGCGATCCCGTGCTGGATTCCGGCGTAAGGATAGACGGCGACCTCGGCGTCGCCTTTGTGCTCGCGAGTCAGACGCTCCAGGACTTCGTCCCACGCGCGCAGCCCCACGGCCTCGGGCGGGAAGTAGGGGTTATCGAGTTCACGCGCCTGGAGGTACTGCGAATAGAGCAGCACCTGCCGAGCCTGCGGGAAGCGCCGCTGGCGCGCGGCGCGCTGGTCGAAGTATGAGCCACCGTGATTAAACTGTTCCTCATCGAGGTAGTGCCACGCAAACTCGCCCATGGGATTTTGATTGATGACCACGATGCTCCCGCCGTCTTTCAGCCCGCGCGCGCCCCAGCCAAAGTGCTCGTGCAGTTGCGAGCCTTTGGGGTAGGCGTTGACGACGACGATATCGGCCTGGCGCGCGTACTCGGTCGCGAGGTGATTGACGGCGTAGCGCGCCGCGCGGTGATGCGCCTCGACCACGTCTCCGGCCTCGACGCGCGCCAGCCGCCGGTCCTGGTTGTAAACCATCTGCACGCTGAAATCCACGCCCACGCGCCGCGCCGCCTCGATCATGTCCTGGCGCTGCTCGTTTTCCCAGACGCGGAAAATCGGAATCCCGTCCGCGTCTTTCGCGGGCCGGGGCGCGCGCTTGATCTCCTCGTGCATGTAGCGGATGCTTTTCATCCCCGCCAGGCCGGGCAGGACGGCCTTGGGCCCGCCGCCGTAGCCGGGCGTGCCGTGCGCCTTCAACCCGCTCAGGGTAATCTTCACATCGGCTTTATGATAGTACGTATTGATCAACAGCTGATTGCCCGCGCGCGTGCCGCCCAGCTCGACCAGATTTTCCCAGACGTTGTGATTGATCCAGGGATGGCGGCGCACAGCCTCTTCGCCCAGCTTCTTTGCCACTTCCTGGCCGTTCATCTGGTAGTGCGCGCCGTAGGCGGTCACGAAGAGGATGTTCTCGTCGCGAATACCCGCCGCGCGCAGCTCGGCGACGACGTGCGGAACGACTTCAGAGGTGGGCGTGGGGCGCGTCAGGTCGTCAAAGCCGATGGCGACCGTCTTTTTCCCCGCCGCGATTTCGCGCAACGGTTTCGAGCCGAAGGGCGACTGCACGGCGCGCGCGATTTCCGCGGCTTCGAGCGGTGCCGTCTGGTAGCCCTTCATGTGCTGCACGGAGATTCGCCACGCGGCGGGGAACTTGAATTCCTCCAGCCGGTCGCCAAACCATTCGTGCGTGCGCAGCGTGAGCGTCTGATAGGCTGCG
>CAZTHM010000199.1:0-7143 GCA_964613505.1 uncultured Acidobacteriota bacterium
CGATCAGCGCCACGCAGAGGGCCGCCGCCCCCTCCCCCGCGCCGATGAAACCCAAATTGCCGCTGGCAGTCTCGAACCACATCAGGGTAGGAGTCCCGGAGGCGGCCGTGTTTTGCTTCAGCGCCCAAGGGACCGTGCCGGAGGCAGAAGCAAATTTGGCCAAAGTTGGGATACCGTTCACGGTGGGTTGAGGGGCGGAGCCGCTTACCACCGTCAAGGGTGACCCGGGGGTAGTCGTCCCGATGCCGATTTTGCTCCCCGTCTGAAACATGGCTGAGTTGGTCAGTGTGCCGGCATTGTCTGCAAACAAGGGAATAAAGTTGGCGGTGATGGTGACCGCCTGAGGAGCAGTTCCTGTGCCCGAGGTGAGGTTGGAAGCGGTCCGCTTCCCGCCTTTGCTGCTCGGCCCTGCGGTCGTCGCCATCCCCGTTTCCGGCTCCGCCAGCATGAACGCTGCGGCGGGCTTGCCGCCCAGCGTGTCGGCGTCAGCGGCCTTCAAGGCGTAGGGCACAGCCACAAGCAAGACGCGCGATTCCTCCTGGTGACCCTCGACCTGGGCGCCCAGCCAGCGCGGGCCGCCGGTGGAAAAGAGTTCCGCCGGCAGGCCCTCGCTCGACGCCGCCCCGAGGAGAACTGAATAGCGTCCCTGCGCGTCGTGCCGTATGTCCTGGACTTCGCTCCACAGCGCCGCTCCGCCCGCTTGCTCTTCGTAAATCGAGAAGGTGAGCCGCGCAGCGGCGCCGACGGAACTCGCGCCTCGACGATCCGGCAACGTCCCGCTGAATCTGACCAGGCGCGGTACCGACGTCGAGACGGACACTTGGTCTGCAGCGACTTTCTGATCGGCTGTCCTCGCCACTGAGGCGAACATGAACGTCACCATCAGGGCCGAAAGAAGGCACACTTGTCCCCTTGGAAATGACTCATTGGTCTGCATCGGCATACTCCTAAGTTAAAGAGATATCTAGATTGACGTGAGGCAGATTTTGGAACTTCAGGGGTGGATTGTCAAGGAGTCGAAACGCAGTTTTGCTATTGCGTAGGATATCAAGCCATTTATACTTGCCTAGTCACTCTCCCAATCACCGGGGGGAAAATCAACTCCCCAGAAGCGCTCGGGTTCGACCCACTCCAGGCCGATGCGCCCTTCGCCGGGCGTGCCATGCTGGCCGACCCAGGCGACCTCGAACTGTGCCACACGATTCTTGTCCTTGGTGCGGACGGAAATCTCCTGCCCGAGGGCGAGCTCATAGGAAGTCCGGACCGAAACTCCCTGCCGGCTTACCGTCAGGGTCTGAGTCTCCTCGGCAAAGTTAAAGCCCTCCGCGTCCATGCCGCTCAGGATGACGTGAGTTTGGAGCGGGACGCGGCCGACGCGGCGGCGGTGGGGAAATTCGTTGGCATGCATGGAGCGAAAACCTCCTGGAGAGTGATGGCTGGCGTAGGGGCGGCCTCTGGCCGCCCGCGCGGAGCAACCGGTCCTGCGCCCGCGGAAACTTTCTCGCGGGAAAAGAAAGAAGGAGAGGGCCGAGCCCTCCCCTACCGCAGTGACGAATCGACCTCGTGCAGCCAGTCGGGCTTCTTCAAGACTTCGCGCGGCCGCGAGCCGTCGGGGGCGCTGACGATGCCGTCCTTCTCCATCAGATCGATCAGGCGCGCGGCGCGGCCGTAACCCAGCCGCAGGCGGCGCTGGAGGAGCGAAGTCGAGGCCTTGCTGGACTCGACCACGATGCGCACCGCCTCGTCGTAAACCTCGTCGAGGCCTTCGGTATCCTCTTCCTCCTCCTCGGCCGTCTCGCCGTTGCGTTCCCGGTCGCGGAACGGCTTGAGGAACTCCTCATTGTATTGCGGCGCCGACTGATTTTTCCACCAATCCACGACCTTGCCGATTTCCCTCTCGGTGATGAGCGGGCCGTGCAGGCGCAGCAGGCGCGCCGTGCCAGGCGGCATAAAGAGCATGTCGCCGCGGCCGAGCAGGGCTTCGGCGCCGTTGGAATCGAGGATGGTCCGCGAGTCCACCTTGGAGGCGACGCGGAACGAGATGCGCGACGGCATGTTCGCCTTGATCAAACCCGTAATGACATCCACGGAAGGCCGCTGCGTGGCGAGAATCAGGTGAATGCCCACGGCGCGCGCCATCTGCGCCAGGCGCGTAATGGATTCCTCGACGCCCTGCGGCTCCACCATCATCAGGTCGGCCAGCTCGTCGATGATGATGACGATGTAGGGCAGGGGCCGCTCGCGCTCGCCGCTCGTGTCGAACAGGTTGAGGGTCGAGTCGGGCTCGAAGATCTTGTTGTACTGCTCGATGTTCCTCACGCCGTGCTCGGCCAGTTTCTTTAATCGCTCTTCCATCTCGATGGTGGCGCGGCGCAGGACGTTGGCGGCCTGTTTGGGCTCAGTGACGATGGGGGTGAAGAGGTGCGGGATGCCGTCGTAGAGCCCCAGTTCCAGCCGCTTGGGGTCGATCATGATGAGCTTCACTTCTTGCGGCGTGGACTTGTAGAGGATGGAGACGACCATGGAATTGATGGCCACGCTCTTGCCCGAGCCCGTCGAACCCGCGATCATCAAGTGGGGCATCTGCGTCAGGTCGCCAATCTTGATCTTCCCCGTGATGTCCTTGCCCAGGCAGAGGCTCAACTTGGAGGCCGAGGCGGCGAACTCGCTCGACTCGACCAGCTCGCGGATGTGAATGGTCTCGCGGTGGACGTTGGGCACCTCGATGCCCACCGTGGATTTGCCCGGCACGCGCTCGATGAGAATCGACTCGGCCTTCAAGGCGAGGCAGAGGTCGTCCACCAGGTTGGTGATGCGGCTGTACTTGATTCCCGCCTCGGGCTTGAACTCGTAAGTGGTGACGACCGGCCCGGGATGAATCTGCGTCACCGCGCCCGTCACGCCGAACTCGGCGAACTTCTCGGTGAGGCGGACGGCGCGCTCCTTCAATTCATCTTCATCGATGCATTGCTCGGCCTCGGGCGGGCGCAGCAGCGTGGCGCTGGGTTGTTTGTAGGCGTGCGCGCCGCGGCCAATAATCCTGGGCGCGGTCACGGCGGAGGATACCGCCGGAGTTTCTTCTTCCAAACCCTTGGCGCGCGCGATGGGCGCGGGCGGAATCTTGATGCGTCCGGCTTCTCTCGAATCGGCGATGGTGGGCCGGAAGGGAGTCGGCGGCGCCGCGGGTTTCTCCGCTGCCACTGCCACGGCGGGCTTGGCGCCCACTTTCTGGATGACCACCGGCTGCTTGCCGATCACCCGCGCGCGCTCCACCTGCCGATGCAGGCGCGCCCGCTGCCGGGCTTCGCGCCAGGCGGCCCAGCGCGCCGCCAGCGGTTTGAAGAAGGCGAAGCGAGCTTTCAGGAATTCGGCGACCGACGAAAATGAAAACCGCGTCACGAGGAACAGCGAGGTTAGGAAAGCTGCTCCGGCAATGATGACGGCGCCCACCCGGTTGCACGTGCCGATCAACGCGATCACCAGCAGGATGCCCGTCAGGCCTCCGCCGTGCACCAGGCCGCCGACGCGCGGCGTGTAGGGGAAGATCTCGAGCAGCGCAGCGAGCGACGCGCCCAGCATTATGGCACCCACGGCCTTTGTCCACGGCGCGGCAAAGGGCTTATCGAAGAGCTTGCGCGCGCCCACTACGAAGAGCGTGGTGGGGAAAAGGAACGCCACCCAGCCAAACACCTGGAAGAGCAGGTCGGCGCTGTAAGAACCCACCAGGCCAATCCAGTTGCGGACCGCGGGGTCGGCGGTCGAAGTGTGCAGCGAGGGATCGATCGGCCGGTACGACGCGAGGCTCAGCAGCAACAGCAGCCCCGCCACGCTCATCAGGAATCCGATCAGCTCGGAGAGCCGGCGTGGATCGAGCAGGGTGAATTTGGAATCGGAAGTCGAAGCAGTGCCGTCGCGTTGCTTGGCAGGTGCGGCGATGGATGTAGCGCTCATCTTCGGGCCTCGCAATTCTTGGCCGGCACCCGCGAAGTCAGGTGTCGGGCGTCAGGTTTCGGGTGTTGGGGCACAATCCCCCCTACCCAAAGCCTGCTAACTGGCCCTTAGGTGTGACGCAATCCCCATCCGAGTACGAATACTAGCACGCCCAGTGCAACCCGGTAAACAACGAAAATTTTGAACGTGCCCCGCTCCAGGTAGCGGATGAGGACGGCAATCACCAGGTAGCCGACGATCGCCGCCACCACCACGCCCACCAGAAAAGGCATCACCATTTCCGGCGCGATTCCCTCGTGGCGGATGTCGAAGCCTGTCTTCAGCGCCGCGCCGGCGATGATGGGCGTCGAGAGCAGGAACGAAAAGCGCGCTGCGCTCTCGCGCTTCATGCCGCGAAACATCCCCGCCGTCATGGTGATGCCGGAGCGCGACACGCCCGGAACCACTGCCACCGCCTGCGCCAAGCCCACCAGCAGCGAATCCAAAAGGCTCACTCGATCGAGGGTCTGCTGCTGGCTGCCCAGGCGCTCGCCCGCCCACATCAGCAGGCCGACGACGACGAGCGCCGTCCCGATGATGAGCGGCGAACGCAACTGCTCTTCGGCGGCGTGCTCGAAGAGCAGCCCTGCCACCCCCGCCGGGACAGTGGCGGCGACGAGAAACCAGAGCAACTTGCGGTCGAGCCCGAGACCGGGATTTCCGCCCCAGTTCCGCCCCAGCAAGAGCCCCAACATCTCCAGCCAGTAGCGCCAGAAATAGACCAGCACGGCCACCAGCGTCCCGGCGTGCAGCGCCACGTCAAACGTCAGCCCCGGGTCTTTCCAGCCCAGCAGCCACGGAAACAGCGCCAGATGCGCAGTACTGGAGATGGGAAGGAATTCTGTAAGACCCTGGACTATGGCGAGGACGATGGCTTGGTAGAGAGGCATAGAATTTTGGATTTTTGATTTTGGATTAGGCCAATTTTGGATTTTCGATTTTGGATTCTGAAATTTTAGATTTTCAATTTTGGATTTTGGATTGCCCGCACAGATTTCGCGACTTGCGGAACGCCGTCGCGATTCCGACTCCTCAGAGTCTTGATGGAAGACACAGTCATGGCGAGAAGTTCGTTCGCTTCCTTTATCAGCGCGACGACTCTGTCAGCCGGGACGACTCCTGATTCTACGAGCAACTCCATCCAATAAATCGATTCGTCCGTCTCTTCTTCGACGATCCCAAGTTTGGCGACAACATCCAAAGCAGAGCGGCCTCTGCAAGCGGCACGATAGTTCGCGCCGACCGACGTTCCCGACCGCAGCAGTTGCCGTCCAAGGATATCAGCCGTCCGAGTGCGGGGAAGGGCTTCAACAAGCTTCACGACCGCGAGCGCGAATTTCTTGGTTCTCTCCTTGAATGTCCGCTCATCCATGTAACAACCCGAAAGCGCCTCCCGCTAGGGCTCAATCCAAAATCCAAAATCTAAAATGAAAAATCGCCGTTTGTCGTTCCCTAATCCAAAATCCAAAATCTAAAATCCAAAATCCAGAATTAGACCTCCAAAATCACGGGCAGTATCATTGGCCGCTTCCCGGTCTCCTGGTCAAAGTGTTTTCTGAGCGCGGTGCGGATTTTTTCCTTGATGACGCCCCAGTCGCCGACTTCTTCGAGGTTGGATTTCTCGATGGTTTTCAGGATCACGTCGCGCGCGCTCTCGACCAGGTCCGGCGCCTGGTCGAGCGGCACGAATCCGCGCGAGACGATTTCCGGCCGCGTCTCGAGCACCCCCGTATGCTCGTTGATGGCGAGGATGGGAATGACGATGCCGTCTTCCGAGATGTGGCGGCGCTCCTTCAGGATGACGTCGCCGACTTCGTCGAGCGTGCCCACGTCGATACAGACGCGCCCCACCTTGATGCGGTTGGCGCGGCGAGCGCCTTGCGCGTCGAACTCCAGCACGTCGCCGCTCTCGAGCAGAAAGACTTCTCCCGACACCGCGGCGAGTTCCTTGGCCATCACCGTGTGGCGATAGAGCTGCCGGTACTCGCCGTGCACGGGCACGAAATACTTGGGCCGGATCAGGTTGATCATCAACCTCAATTCTTCCGCGCTGCCATGCCCGGAGACGTGCACCGGCGGGTAACTCCCGTCGTGATAGTGGACGCGCGCGCCGCGCCGGTAGAGGTGGTCGATCATGCGGAAGATGGATTTCTCGTTGCCGGGGATAACGCGCGCCGAGATCACCATGTCGTCGCCGGGCTCGAGCGCGATCCACTTGTGGCTGTTGACGGCCACGCGCGAGAGCGCCGCCAGCGGCTCGCCCTGGCTGCCCGTCAGCACCACGGCGACCTTGTTACGCGGCAGCTTCTTGATGTCCTGGGGCTGCACGAGCAAACCCGGCGGAATCTGCAGGCGCCCCATCTGCTGCGCGATCTCGGTGTTCTGAAACATGGCGCGCCCGACGAAGCAGAGCCGCCGCCCGTATTCGTGCGCGAGGTCGGCGACCAGTTGCAGGCGGTGCAGGGAAGTGGCGAAGCAGGAAATCAGCACGCGCCCCTTGGCCTCCGCCATGATCTCTTCGAAGCGCTCGCGCACGCTGCGCTCCGAGGGCGTCATGCCCGGCCGATCCACGTTGGTCGAATCGGAGAAGAGCGCCAGCACGCCGCGCCGGCCGTAGTCGGCCAGGGTGTGGAGATCGCTGACGTGCTGGTCCATGGGCGTGGGATCGAACTTGAAGTCGCCGGTGTGAATCACCGTGCCGACGGGCGTGGTCAGCGCCAGCGCCCCCGACTCGATGATGCTGTGGGTGAGGTGGATGAACTCGATGTGGAACGGCCCGATGTCGAACGGCGCGCCGGGCAGCATCTCGCGCAGCTCGACGTCGTCCATGCCGTGGTCCGCGAGCTTGACGCGCGCCAGGGCGAGGGTGAAGGGCGTGCCGTAAACCGGCGCGTCGATTTCATCCAGCACGTAGGGCAGAGCGCCGATGTGGTCCTCGTGGCCGTGGGTCAGGAGGATGGCGCGCACGCGATGGCGGTTCTCGCGCAGATAGGTAATATCCGGAATGACGATATCCACGCCGAGTAGTTCGGCGCCGGGAAACATCACCCCGCAATCGACGACCAGCAGGTGATCGTCGTACTCAAAGGCCATCATGTTCATGCCGAACTCGCCCAGGCCTCCGAGCGGGATGGCGCGTAACTTACCGGTGGG
>CAZTHM010000200.1:0-7134 GCA_964613505.1 uncultured Acidobacteriota bacterium
TGCATATTGTCCACGCCCTGGCGTCCCATACCGATCACGCCCAGGCGGATGCGGTCGTTCGAGCCGAGCACCTGGTTGGTGCTGAGGCCCGCCATCGAAATGCTGGTCGCGGCGGTCACCGCCGCCGCGCGCTTGATGAAATCTCTTCGGTTGATTTCGTCACTCATGGTTGATTCCTTTCTTCATTCAGAAGATATAAGTCCGGGCTCTTCACCTGCTCGCTTGCCGCAGAATGTGGCCTGTGTTTAATACCACATTGGCGCGGAAAAACAAGGTGGAATGCGGGCTGAGTGTTTCGCCAATGAACGGACCAACTCACGCAGCGCGACGCAGGATTCGATCTCAGTTTTGTGGTTGATTTGGCGCTTCGGCTTCCGCGGCGCTCCAAGGCGCGATGGCTTTGCGCGTGAGCAGCCGGAACAGGCGCTTGCCCGATTCAATCCCGACGATGAGCAGCGGGGCGATCAGAATGCCCTTCACAATCCAGTCGTAACGGAAAACGGCCGGGCCGTTGACGATCATGAGGAGGATGCCAAGGCCCAGCAGCCCCAGGGTGAATTCCGCCCAGCGCGTCTCGCGCCGCCAGTGGCCGTGCCGGAGCACGATCAGGTTGAGGGTAAAGCTCAAGCCCCACCACAGGTTCAACATCGGCAGGTACATTGCGAACTGCGGGCGCAGCAAGGGCAAACGCCAGGAGCCCGTCCCTGGCGCAAAACCCATGATGCCTACCCAATCGGGATAGAAATTGAACAGGATCGCAATGACCAGAATGCCGTAAAGCGAGAAGACGTGCCCGGCGCGAGTGATGCGGTCGGGATCATCGACGGGCGGGAGCGCCGCCGGGTTCCACGCCTTGCCGGTCAGCTCGCGGTGTTGCTGCACGCGCTCGACGACGGCGAAGACCAGCGTCATCAGGCCGAAATTGAAGATCGCCGCATGAAAGATCTTGCCGAGCACGCTCAGAGCCAGACCCAGCGTGACCGCCGCGTCGGGCTTCTGGATGGTCCTCACGACGCCCGTCACAAAAAACGCCAACAGCAGCGCCGCCACCACCAGCCCCATGATTCCAACCGCCAGCTTGTAGGTCGGAAACAGCCGCGGGCCAATCAAGTACTGGGCGGGCGGAGCGTAGCGCGCCGCGACTTCTTCGGGAGAGCCGAATTCGCGCAACACGCGCGTGAGGAGCTCGGAGTCCGCCGGCCGGCCCGCGGCACGCGCCCGCTCCTCGACCGTATCGAGCAACAGCGAGCGGAGTTCCGCCTCCACGTCGGCACGCAGGCGGCCGGGCAAGTGCTCGCCCACTTCGTGAGCGTAACGATCAATCAGTTCCGTGGTCATGGGCGTTCTCCTTCAACTGAGCAACCGCTCGATGGCGCGCGCGAGGGCTCGCCACTCGGCGGCGAGTTCGCGCTCCACCTGCTCGCCTTGCGTGCTGATGCGGTAGTAGCGGCGCGGGCGGCCGTCCTCGATGCGCCAGCGGCTGCGCAACAGGCCCTGCGCCTCCAGCCGCCGCAGCAGGGGATAGAGCGTGCCTTCGTCAATTTCGAGCGCTTTGTCAGCCAACAGTTTCTTGAGCGAATAGCCGTATTGCTCGCGGTGAAGCTGCGTCAACACGGCGAGCACCAGCGCGCCGCGGCGGAATTCCAGCGTGAGGTTCTCGCGGAGGTCAGACTGTGTGGCACTCGCTACCATGCCGCGTACTATACTATGCGCCACACTGTATGTCAAGAGACATTGCGTCGCTTTGGTCAGGAGGATAATGAATGGCAGGGGGAAGGGCGTGCGGCCTTGCACCCCGATCCCGCGCACTCAGGCGCGCACGAACCGGCCGGCTAGAAATGGCTTTGTAATGGTCGGGATTTTAGATTCGTTTTAGCTTCGTGAATCTCCAACTAATTCATTCTAAACAACATTTTAGCTTTGCCTAATTTTTCAACAGTCCCTTTGTTTTCAACAAGATATTTAGCTTCGCTCTCTACGAGAAATTGTAACACGCTGATTCTAAAAACTATTTTAGCTTCGCTTCTTCCCTATATAAGGGCCGCACAACCCCGACTGGAACGAGACCGGCTTGTTATTCTGAGGAGTCCGGACGCCTGGGGTCGGGAAGACGAAGGATCTTTGCATTCTCCTGGTTTCAAAAATACCGAGATATTTCGCGGAGTTTACCCTGAGCGAAGTGAACGGGCTCGCCATGACAGTTCTCCGAGGAGCGGCGGGCCGGCCGCCTTCGCCACTCGTGAAAAGGATAGTCTAGCACGATTAACTACAAATGTCAACTAGGATTATTGCCCGAAGGGGCGCCGGACAACCCGGTAGCCACGGTTAATTCGTGGTTTGATTTAACCTTGGGTTCGTCCCAGGAAAAGCCCACGGTCAGAAAAACCCTGACGGCGGGTACCCGCGAATTAGAATGCGCAACCCGCGGGTGTTTACTGAATGCGTGTCGAGGATGTCCCCTTGATCGGTGTGCCTGCCTCTCCCGGCTTCAACATCCCAAAATGCTGCATCAAGGTTGCTGTCCTCTTGGCCGCGTCGCGGAAATGAATTTGGCAATTCTCGAAGCGCGTCTCAACCCAATCGAAGTCCCCGCCGCAATAAAAGACCGAGCACTCGCGCAAAACGCAGTTGACGAAGAATGTTTCATCAAGGACGAAAGTCTCCTTCTCAAAAGTCTGGCCTATGAATTTCTTCATTTGTTGCTCCTATTCATGAGGTGGCTGGTAGTCACGGCATGCTTTTCATGCGGTGGGTTTTTCCTTGGAGCCGGCAAAGGCCTGCTTTCACTCTCCGGGCCGTTTGCTCAGGGGGACTCCGGCTTCCCGCAGAATCTTGTCGAAAACTGGCTGTGGCGAACCAGAAATCAAAAAATACCCCTTCCGTTCGTCACTCCCATACACGTAAACTTGGGCGCATTCAAAGCAGATGACAAAGTCTGCCTCTTCGTGGCCGCGCCTCACGTGGATTTTGTGTCGTGGGTTGAAGCAGGCTGCAACCGTATCCTGGTTTTCTTCGACTCCCTTCCTGAAAGCGGAGATGAGGTTTTTCCGAACCGTGACGTCCTTCAGGGGAGTCTTCCCAAGGACGATATATGGGTGACGACTTGGGTCGAGCGACAGGAGTTCAAAATCGTCCGCGTTCTCGAGGAGCTCATTGGCCCAATCCGGAATCTTATTCCTTGCGGGGAAGCCCGTACCCGTGGCCAGCACCAAGACCATACACACCAAAAGCAACTTGCATCGCTTTAGCATCTATAACTCCTTGGTGCCCCGCCATCCTAAGGCTGGCCCAGACATCGGTGAAATCTGCGATTCGAGAGGGAGCGGGTAAGAAGGCTCTCCTTCGCATCAAGCCTTCCCCGTCTCTAGCCTATCCAGAACTGCAGACTCTTCGCCCTCCGTCGGCAGCCGGACTCCTTCGAGGACAAGAGCAACTGGGAGCCGATGGCCTCTTAAACGAATGTGGTTTTCGATAGTGGCAGTTCGCGCACGCGCTTGCCGGTGGCGGCAAAGACGGCGTTGCACAGTGCCGGCGCGAAGGGCGGAACCCCGGGCTCGCCGACTCCCGCCGGCGGCGCGTCGCTCTCGACGATGTGAATGTTGATCTGTTCGGGAGCCTCATTGATGCGGCACATCGGATAATCGCCGAAGTTCGACTGGTCGATCGCGCCACCGGTGGCCGTAATCTCTCCGAAGAGCGCCAGACTCGCCCCGAACACCGTCGCGCCCTCGAACTGATTAAGCACCGTGTCGCGATTGACGATGGTTCCCGCGTCGAGCGCGGTATCCACCTGGCGGATGCGCAGCTTGCCCTGGCCGTCCACTTCGACGCGCACGACGCTGGCGACGTAGGTCAGGAAGCTGCGATGCATGGCGATTCCCATGCCTTCGCCCTTGCCCAGCGCGCGCTTTCCCCAGCCGGCTTTTTCCGCTGCCAATTGCGCCACGCTGCGCAGCCGGGCCGTGTCGATGGGGTACTGCTCGTACGAACCGCCGTAGTTGCCGAACTGCTCGGCGAGCGACTTGCGGTCCACGATGCGGTCCGGCCCGAGCAGCGCCAGCAGGTAATCGAGTGAATCGCGGCCGGCGGCGTGCGCCAGCTCATCGGCGAAGGAATAGATCGCGAAGGCATGGTAGAGGTTGGCGACGGATCGAAACCATCCAATGCGCACGTGCGCCGCGGCCGGGCCGTTCTCGGCGCGGTGATTGGGGATGGCAAAGGGCAAGTCGGACCAGCCGAGGTCCATTTCACCGGGATCGCTGTAGGTTGTGTCCACCGCGAACGTCGAGCCGATGGGCGGGAACACCGACCGCTGCAGCCACGCCTTGGGCATGCCGTCCGCGCCCACCGCGGCCTTCATGTAAAGCGCCGCGACGGAGTGGTAGTAGTCAAACTTGATGTCGTCTTCGCGCGTCCAAATCACTTTGACCGGCTTGCCGGCCTGCTTCGAGAGCACCGCCGCTTCCGCCACATAATCGGGCTTCGACTTGCGCCCGAACCCGCCGCCCAGCAGCGTAACGTGGCAGGTTACGTCCTCCTTCTTGATGCCCAGCGCGTTGGCCACGGTATTCTGAACTTCCTGCGGATTTTGCGTGCACGTCCAGGCCACGACTTTGCCGTCGCGGTAGTCGGCCACGGCGGCGGGCGGCTCCATCGCAGCGTGCGCCAGGTGCGGCGTATAGTAGGCCGCCTCGATAATCTTGCCGCCCTTGGCGAATTCTGCGTCCACGTCGCCCACGTTGCGAAACACCTTGCCAGGCTTCTGCGCTGTGGCTTCCAATTCCTTGCGATACTCCGCCGAGTTGTGGAGGGCGTTGGGGCCGTTGTCCCATTCAACCTTCAGCTTCTGCCGGCCTTGCAGCGCCGCCCAGGTATTCTCCGCGAGCACGGCGACTCCGCCCAGCGGCTGGAAAAGGTGCGGCGGTTTGAAAGGGTCAATCGTCGCGGTCATCTTCACGCCGGGCACTTTCAGCGCTTCCTTGTCGTCGAAAGACTTTAGCTTGCCCCCCAGTACGGGAGGGCGTTCGACCGAAGCGTAGAGCATGCCTTTCACGTGGGCGTCAAAGCCGTAGCCAGCCTTGCCCGTGCACATGTCGCGAAGGTCGAAGAGACTGGTGTTTTTTCCGATGTAGCGCCAGGCGCTGCGGGGCTTGAATTTCAAAGACTCCTTGGCGGGGACGGGAAGCTTGGAGGCTGCGGCGGCCAGTTCACCGTAGCCGGCCTTGCGTCCGGTCGGCTTGTGGCTGACCTGGTGGAGACTCGCCTTGCATTCCTTGGCGGGCACGTTCCACTGTTGCGCGGCGGCCTGCTCGAGCATGGTGCGCGCTGCGGCTCCCGCCTGGCGCATCACGTCGAACAGATCGCGGATGGAGTGCGAGCCGTCGGTATCCTGCCCGCCGTATTTCACGTCGCCAATGGCTTGCTTGATGCGCACGCGCTTCCAGTCGGCTTCGAGCTCATCGGCAAGAATAATCGCGGGAGCGGTGCGGCTGCCGCTGCCCATTTCCGAGCGCGACGCGA
The DNA here is from genome assembly GCA_964613505.1 of uncultured Acidobacteriota bacterium. Lineage (GTDB taxonomy): Bacteria > Acidobacteriota > Terriglobia > UBA7540 > UBA7540 > CAZTHM01. The sequence goes on from CAZTHM010000200.1 coordinate 5,521, forward strand.
CAATGACGACCGTGCCGTCCGGCTCGATGCCCAGCCAGACGCTGGGGTGAAACGCCGCGCCGGCCACGGGATCGGTCGAGGGGGCAGTGGAGCCCGCCAACAATTTTATCGGAGCCACCTGCGCGCACAGAACGAAGGCGCCGGTGGAAAACATGCCTTTCACAAATTCGCGGCGGCTGAAATTCTGGACGGTGCTCATGCGACCTCCTGGGCGGCGGACTTGATGGCGGCGCGGATGCGTTGATAGGTTCCGCAGCGGCAGATGTTTCCCGACATGGCGTCGTCAATGTCGCTGTCGGTCGGATGCGGTTTCGTCTTGAGCAGCGCCGCCGCCTGCATGATTTGCCCCGGCTGGCAGTAGCCGCACTGCGGCACGTTGACTTTGATCCAGGCCTGCTGCACCGGATGGAGTCCCTGCGCGCCCAGGCCTTCGATGGTCAATACCGATGCGCCCCCGGCCGATTGCAGCGTGGTGACGCAGGAGCGCACCGCCTCGCCGTTCAGGTGCACGGTGCAGGCGCCGCAGAGCGCCATGCCGCAACCGTACTTGGTGCCCGTCAGGCCCAGGATGTCGCGCAAATACCAGAGCAGCGGCATCTCCGGGTCGCCGTCGAAAGATCGTTCAACACCATTGACTTTGAGTTTGATCATGTTCGCCTCGGTCCAAGGATGATGGTGCCGGAAAGGTCATGCTGATTGGGGCGCAGCAACTCGCCTCACGCCGGGCCATGGCCTGGGGATTGAGAAAGTGCATTCTGCAATTTAGAGAAGCCACGCGGTTGCCCTCACACACCGCTCAGTGGAGGGTAAGTTTGACGCGGCAGGCGCCCGGTGTCAACTGTATGGTGCTCGGGCCCCGGGCGCCCGTCCTTTGCCGGGGGTTTGCAACTTTGCTTTCCTCCTTTGCCGGCCTGAGCTAGATTAGACCTCTCGCACGTGGTCTGGCTGGCTCTTCAGCCAAGACAATGAACCGATGGCCATGAAACAAAACCAGAGGGTTGCCATGAAAACTGATTCCCATCCCTATGCGCCCTTCAAAGTGAAGGGATTTGGCATGATGTTTCGCCTGATGTTTCTGCTCGCGTCGATGTGGGTGCTCCCCATTCACCCTGCCGAGAAGGGGAGCGCGGACGAATGGCGTTCCTACGGCGGCGACGCGGGCGGGGGCAAGTATTCTCCACTCGCGCAAATCAACCGGCAGAACGTCGCGCGCTTGCAAGAAGCGTGGGTTTACGACACTGGCGACGTGAGCGACGGCACAACCTACCCGACGCGCTCGGCGTTTGAGGCCACGCCCCTGGTGGTGGACGGCGTGATGTACGTCAGCACGCCGTTCTGCCGATTGATTGCGCTCGATCCCGAGACCGGCACGAGGCTCTGGGACTTTGACCCGAAGATTGACAAGACGATGCGGCTGAATCTTTTCGTCAGCCGCGGCGTGAGCTATTGGCAAAAAGGCGAGCATAAGAGGATTTTCCTGGGCGATCTGGAGGGGCGGCTGTTTTCGATCGATGCCGCGTCCGGCAAGCTCGATCCGCAGTTCGGCCGCAATGGAATGTTGGACCTCACCGGCGGCGTGGTCGAGAAAGGCGGGTGCGGCCAATACTCGCTGAC
>CAZTHM010000201.1:0-7122 GCA_964613505.1 uncultured Acidobacteriota bacterium
ATCCCAAGTTCATGGCCACCTGGACGCTCGCCTACATGAACTCATTCCAGAACGGTTGGGGGATCGTCTTTCAGGGGCAGAAGGGAACGCTCGAACTTTGCGAGCAAGGCTATCGCTTCTATCAGGAACCGTGGGCGCCGAAGAATCGTTGGGATCGGCCGGAGCCGACCATCGAGAAACTGCCGGGCGGTTTGACGCAAACTCCGCCCCACATCAAGAATTTTCTGGAATGCGTCCGCACGCGCCAGCAGCCCAACGCTACCATCGAACTCGGCCATCAGGCCGTGCGCACGCTGCACCTCGCCAACATCGCGCACCATAAGAAAGCTCGCGCCGTGTTGGGCAGTGATGGGTTGACCGTGAGCGTGTAGCGCCCACCGGAACCTGTCCCGATGTTATCGGGAGGTGGGCACTTCCAGCCGGCTTCGGCCGCCAGGATGGCGGCGCCACCCGCGGACTTCGTCAGGCGCCAATCTTCCGCAGTTCCCCAGGCTTGACTGTCTGCAACGCTGACAGAATCCCTGGTACAAGAGGCCGGAGGTGAACCATGCGGTTCGAGTGTGCTAATAGGACAAGTATTGTGACACCAAATTCCGCAATGTTCTGCTGGAATTCGAGGTTACGATCCATCGTCACCAGCACCTCGAATCGCCCCTGCACATGGCGCAGAAGCTCACTGTTCTTGATCCCTTGCCAGCCTAGACGGGTGACGGTGAATACCTCGTGACCCGCCAACTCCGTCGCGAGATCGACCGGCAGATTCTCGTCAAGTAGAATGCGCACCGGTGAGAACCGAGTCGCGCGCCATTTCTAAAGCGGCTAACACCTGTTGGCGCGTGACCGAAGGGAATTGGCGGAGAAACTCATCAACCGTCTCTCCGCCTTCCAGATAATCGAAGAGTGACTGGACGGGAACGCGGGTGCCCACAAATACCGGTGTCCCCCCTAGAACCTCGGGGTCGCTATGAATTACATCCTTGCGAATCATACCCTCTACTCCACCGTCTCCCCATACTATACACCGAGGCTGGCGCAGAGCGCAGCTCTGCGTTAGGGCGTGATAAATTAGCGCTCGACATGCTCACCTTGAAGTGGTAGCCACCATCTCCTGCCCGCAGAGCTGCGCTCTGCGCCAGCCTCGCTACTCCGCCACCCACTCAAACAGCGCCATGGCGCGGTCGGTGAGGGAATAAGTTGACCCCGGCGGGTGGGCCGAGGCGGGCGAGCCGGGAGCGGCGGCCCAGCCGCGCGCGGTGTCGAATCTCAGGTGCCAGTTTCCGGTTGAGAGCGCCGCGGGCAGGGTAAACTCAATCGGATCGTAGTAGGCATTCAGGAGCAGCAGGAACACTGAATCCGCCTGCGGTTTGCCGCGCTCGTCTATGTCGGGCATGTCCCGGCCGTCGAGCTGCATGCCGACGCACTGCGCCCAGGCCGTTCCCCAGTCCTCGCCGCGCATTTCCTTCCCATCGGGGCGCAGCCAGGTGATGTCCTTGATTTGGTCGAGTGAGAAGTCGCGGCCCTCGAAGAAGCGGCTGCGCCGGAAGACGGGATGTTGGGCGCGAAACTCGATCAGCCCGCGCGTGAAATCGAGAAGCTCGGAATACTCGCGCGCGCGCTTCCAATCAATCCAGCCGATTGCGTTGTCCTGGCAATAGGCGTTGTTGTTGCCGCCCTGCGTGGACGCAAATTCATCACCCGCCCAGAGCATGGGCGTCCCCTGCGAGAGAAAAAGCGTGGCGAGAAGATTCCGCGTCTGCCGCAGCCGCAGAGCGAGAACCGCCGGGTCGCTCGTCTCGCCTTCCACGCCGCAATTCCAACTGTCGTTCGAATTGGTCCCGTCGCGATTGTCTTCCAGATTCGCCTCGTTGTGCTTGCGGTTGTAGCTGACCAGATCGCGCAGCGTGAAGCCGTCATGGCAGGTGATGAAGTTGACGCTGGCGGAGGGACTGCGGCCGTCGTCGCGATAAAGGTCGCTCGATCCGGTCAGGCGGTACGCCATATCGGCGATGAGCCCGTGGTCGCCTTTCCAGAAGCGGCGGACGGTGTCGCGGTAACGCCCGTTCCATTCCGACCAGTCTACGGGAAAGCCGCCGACTTGATAGCCGCCCAGGCTCACGTCCCAGGGCTCGGCGATCAGCTTGACGTGATTGAGCACCGGATCCTGATGCAGGATGTCGAAGAACGACGCGAGCCGGTCCGGGCCGCCGTCTTCGCGCGCCAGCGCGGACGCGAGATCGAAGCGGAATCCATCGACGTGCATCTCGATCACCCAGTAGCGCAGGCTGTCAGCAATCATGCGCAGCACGGCGGGATGCTGCATGTTGAGCGAGTTGCCGCAGCCCGTATAATCGCGGTAATAGCGCAGTTGCCCGGGCTCGAGGCAGTAGTAGGTGGGATTGTCGATGCCGCGCCAGGAGAGCGTCGGGCCCAGATGATTGCCCTCGCAGGTGTGGTTGTAGACCACGTCGAGTATCACCTCGAGCCCGGCGCGATGCAGCGCCCTCACCATGCGCTTGAATTCCACCACCTGCTCGCCGAGATTTCCCGAGCCGCTGTAACGCGCGTCGGGCGCAAAATAGCCGAGCGTGTTGTAACCCCAATAGTTGGTAAGCCCGCGATCGAGGATGGGCTTCTCCGGCTGGCAGGCGTGGATGGGCAGCAGTTCGACGGCGGTGATGCCGAGTTGCTTCAGATAATCGACTACGGGCGGAGCGGCCAGTCCCGCGTAAGTGCCGCGCAGCTTCGCCGTAAGCCGCGGAAATCTCGCCGTGAATCCTTTGATGTGCACTTCGTAAATCACCGAGCGTTGCAGCGGAACGCACGGCGGGCGATCGTCACCCCAATCGAAGCTCGGATCGATGACGATGGATTTGGGCACGGCGGCGGCGCTGTCGAAATCATCGCGCGCCAGATCGCCTTCCGCATGGCCGAGCCGATAGCCGAAGGGCGACCCCCGGCTCCAGTCCACGCCGCCGGTCAAGGCTCGCGCGTACGGATCAACCAGCAGCTTGGCGGAGTTGAAGCGCAGCCCGCACCACGGGTCGTACGGTCCGTGCACACGGTAGCCATACAATTGGCACGGCGCGCAGCCGGGCACGTAAACATGCCAGGTGTTGCGCGTGCGCTGGGTGAGACGAATAGTTTGCGTGGCGTTTGCGGAATCGGGGCGGTCGAAAAAGCAGAGCTCGACGGCTCCGGCGTTTTCGGAATAGAGAGCAAAATTCACACCGCCGCCGTCCCAGGTGGCGCCCAGCGGCGAAGGTCGTCCGGGCCAGATTTCGATCATGGTGAACTCCTGTCGTGATTGCGGAGTGCGATGATATAGGCGCCGCGCGGCTGTGGCAAGAGAATGACGGCCGTCCTAGGAATGAAAACCTCGAACGGCGCGCTGGCACTTCCGGTACAATCGCACCCGCTCGTCCAATCCGGTGATTTGATCGGCAACGGCGCGCCGCTTGGTGCGGTCAAGCCTAGGGGAGGGCAAACATGCCACGCAACCGACGGGAATTTCTGAAGGCCGGAGTCGTGACCGCCGGGACGGGACTGGCGGGCCTGGCGCCCGCGCAGACTCCCGCTCCGCGGGCTGCGTCAACCGCCCCGCACGGGGCTACATCGCCCAAGAGAGCCTTCAGTATTTCCATTCGCGAGTATCTGTCGCGCGAGGCGCGGCGCATAACGGACCATGCCCTGGGAGATTACAAGGATGCCGCGGCGTGGCGCCGTCTTCTGCCCGAGCGTCACCGCCAGTACATGGAGATGATGGGCCTCGAGAACCTGCCCGTAAAGGGCCAGCGGCCGCCGCTCAACGTGAAGGTCACGGGCGTCGTCGAACGCCCGCAATACCGCATTGAGAAGCTCTTTTACGAAAGCCTGCCGCAAGCCTATGTGACGGCCAATCTCTACGTGCCCAACAAGCTGACGGGCCGCGCGCCCGGCGTCCTCTACGTCTGCGGCCACTCGCCGACCCAGAAGATTCACTATCAGGCTCATCCTCGGCGGTTCGCCGAGCTGGGTTTCGTCTGCCTGATTGTCGATACGGTTCAGTATGGCGAAGCGCGTGGGTTCCACCACGGGCCGTATTACGAGGGCTGGCAGCACTGGTACAGCCGGGGCTACTCGCCGGCGGCCATCGAACTGCTGAATGGGATTCGCGGGCTCGACTTGCTCTCCGAGCGCTCTGAGGTGGACGCGGCGCGCCTCGGAGTGACCGGCATTTCGGGCGGAGGCGCGGTGAGCTGGTGGGTGGCCGCAGCGGACGAACGTGTGAAGGTGGCGGCTCCGGTCTGCGGCACGGCGACGCTCGGCTCGCATCTCGAGGACCTCACCATCGATGGTCACTGCGATTGCATGTGGTGGAACAACACTTACCTGTGGGACTTGGCGGATGTGGGCGCGCTCATCGCCCCACGCCCGCTCATGATTGCCTCCGCCAACCACGATTCAATTTTCACCATCGACGCCATCCGCGAAGTTCACGGTCAGCTTCAGGGGCTCTACAAGATGCTGGGAGCCGCTGGAAACTTGCGCTTGGTTGAAACTCCGGGAGGACACGGGTACCACAAGCTTTCACGCACCGCGATCTTTTCCTGGTTCGTGAAACACTTGCAGGGAAAAACGATCCCTCCCGAGCAGGTCGGCGATATCAACGACTCTCCGGAGAAGCAAGAGTCCGAGGATACCCTGCGAGTGTTTCGTGGCGGCGCTCCGCCCGAGAATCGGATGCCCTCCATTCATGAGGAGTTTATCAAGTTGCCCGGGGCGCGGGAGATTGCCGATAAGAATGTCCTGGAACAAACGCGCCAACGGACGATTTCCGCGCTGCGCGCCAAAACCTTCCGAGCGTTTCCCGCCACGCCCCCTCCGCTCGCAACGCAAGTGGAGTTTGAGTTTGCGAATGACGAGAACCCGAACTCGTGCCGCTTTGGTTTTACTTCGGAACAGGGTTGGCGGCTGCACGGAGAGTTGGTGATGACTGGCTCGACCATGCCGCCGGCGTCGGCAGTTGTGGCGTTGCGTCTGCCAGGGGAAAGACGGCCGAATGGTGTAGGGGGTGCGAGCGAAGAATTCCTCGGACGGATTCGCGCTCCCTGGGCCAAGGTCGTCGTCGAGCCGCGCGGCACCGGCGAGACTTCTTGGGGCGGAGAACTGCAGTGGCATTTGCGCCGCGCTGCCGCGTGGGCCGGCCGGACGCTCGCCAGCATGTGGGTTTACGACGCGTTGCGCGCGCTGGAAGCTGTCCGCTCGTTGCCGCAAGTTCAGGGCAGGCCTGTTGCGCTCGCGGGGCGCGGCCCGATGGCGGCTGTGGCCCTGTACGCGGCGCTGCTCGATGGGAGTGTCAGCACGTTGTTTCTCGAATCGCCTCCCGCTTCCCAGAATCTGGCTGGCCTGCGCGACGGGAGCGGCCCCGCGATCGAGATGCTCAACTGCCTGCGCATCACCGACCTCGCGCAGGTAGCGGGGCTGCTCTTTCCCACCGAGTTGGTTTTTATCGGCGATTGCCCGTCGACTTACGACTGGGCGGAAGGACTCTATCGCCGGCTGGGGATGGGGGAGAAATTCCGCCGCGTCGGTGATTTGACGACTTGGCGCGCGGGCTGAAAGTCTGCTGAAAAATGGAGCGTCATGTCATCCTGATCCGCCGCCTGGCGGAGAAGGATCTTTTTCATTTGTCTTCATTCTAATACGGAGATGCTTCGCTTCGCCTGCCTGCCCCGCCAGGCTCAGCATGACAGTTCAGGATTTTTCAGCAACCCGCTAGTGCGATGGATCGGCGGCGCTGGCCCGCAAGCCGCTGCCGGTTGCGGCGGTGGTTTCACTGGGCCGTTGGCGTCGGCGCACGCCCTTCGGGTGGCAATCGAGACATTTCACGAAGTGAATGTTGTGAGGACTCTTGGGTTCCTTGAAGGTGGTGTCCATCGTCTCAACGTTGAGACCACAATTAGACATGCGGGGATGGCATTGCATGCAGGAGGCGCGAGTGGTTTGGCGATGCTTCTGATGGCAGGCCAGGCAACTGATGCCTTCGTGAACGCCGATGGCGGTGCGGTCGTCACCCGATCTGACTTCAAAAGTCGCCAGCGGAGCGTGGCACTGATAGCAAATCGCCTGGCGGGTGTCGGGGCTGATTTTGACCTGTCTTCTGCCTTCGCGCATTGCGGGCAGCGCGAGGCGGTCGGCAGAAACGTGAGACAGTTCCCGCCGGTCGAAAAGCGCCAGTGACGGCCGGAAAATCTCCTGACTCGCTCCCGGAACGGCGTCCTTGGTCGCAGGCTTTTCCAGGGGTGAGCCTTCCCGGTGCATCTGGTGACACGCGAGGCAGGGGATCACGGGGAGGTCCGCCATCTTGGGATCGTTGAACTTCCACGGGCCGGTGGTGTTGATGGGAGTCACCAACTCCTTGATGCTGCCCTCAAAGTGCATCCCGTGGCAGCGTAGGCAGTCGTCCATGAGAAGGCGTTTCTTGTTGTGCGCCGCGTCGAGAAACATCTGCGCGTAAGTGGCGCTGTGGCGGCTGGCTTTCCAGTCGGCGAACTCTTGCTGGTGGCACTTCTGGCAGCGCTCCAGCACTTTGAACATCAGGTCATGTTTCAGCCGCGGCCGTTCGGGGACGTTGCCTGCGAGATGTGTCACCACACGGCGCATATTGGCCAGATGGAAACCGGCGTCGAGCGTGAAAACATCGCCATGACACGATTGGCAGCTCACCGACCGATGGGCGGAGACGCTCCAGTCGCGGTAAGGTTGCCAGATTTCGTGGCAGCGCGCACAGGCCACACCGCCGGAATACTCGTAGTAGAGGCTTGCGCCCGGCAAGGCGAGCAAGGCGATAAGAAGACTTCCGAGCAGGATCAAAGTCCGGCGGGATTTCACAGTTCCGAATTGCATGGCCTGCTTCGTTTCTATAGTCGCGTTACGCGCGCCTTATCCTCGGAATTTCGTGCCCTTCCACGTTTTTACCATGTAGTCCGACGCGTAATAGGCAATCGCCATGATCGTCAGGGCGGGATTGAACCCGCCGTTGGTCACGTGCACGCTGCCGTCCACGACGAAGAGGTTTGGCACGTCGTGCACCTGGCAGTTTCGGTTGACGACCGAGGTCTTGGGGTCGTCGCCCATTCGGCA
>CAZTHM010000202.1:0-5322 GCA_964613505.1 uncultured Acidobacteriota bacterium
CAGTGGCGGCGGCGCAGGACGCAACGGCGGCAGCGCAGGCAGCGGAAGCGGCAGCGATTGCGGCGGGTTGCGCACTCGACGTGGTCTCGGTGGCGAACGAAGGAGAAAGCGTGTTTGACCCCACCGGCGAGATCTGCCCGTAGCTTTTCGCAATAGCGACTAGGATTACTTAAACATGGGCGGTGAGCGGGAAAATCCCCTCTCACCGCCCGTTGTGTTTTTGGGGTGGGATAATTTCCACGTTCGCCGAAGAGAAAACGCCCGCCTCTGTCGCTGGCTGCATCTGAGAAAGGCGCCGCAAGCATCTCTTTCCGAATGAGCCCTGTGAGATAATCACGGCGGGTTTCGGTGGCTGCGACCATCCTCAAGCCGTGGCCCGGCGGGGGAGCCTTGAAATCCGGCCTGAAGATGGATTCCCCGAAGACTTGATGAGTGAAACGAATTGAATCTGACGTGGGTGGGATTCGGTGAGCTGCTTTGCCTCGGCATGATTGCCGGAGCGGCGGGCTCACTGACGGGAATTGGCGGCGGACTAATTATTACGCCGGTGCTGACGTTGGGGTTTGGTGTCCCAATTCATCAGGCGATTGCGACCAGTCTGTGCTGTGTTATTGCAACGTCCAGCGGCGCCGCGGCGAGTTACATCGAGCAGCGCCTGAGCGACATCCGACTGGGCATGACGCTTGAGCTGGCCACCACCGTCGGAGCGGTCTCCGGCTCGTTCGTGGCCGCGCTCCTAAGCCGCGAGGCGCTGGCGGTTTGCTTTGCCGTGCTCCTGATTTACGCCGGGGGGACGATGGTGCGGCGCAGTTCCGCGGCCGAGGGCGCGCACTCCGACACCGCCCAGCCCTACCAGGTAAAGAGGCTCCCCCTGGGACTGTGCGGTTCCGGCGCGGCGGGAGTGATTTCCGGGATGCTCGGTGTCGGCGGCGGGGTCATCAAGGTGCCCCTGATGTACTTGGTCATGGGCGTCCCGTTCAAGGTAGCCACGGCCACATCCAACTTCATGATCGGAGTGACGGCGGCGGCGAGTGCTTTTATCTACTACGCGCGCGGGGACGTCCGCCCGCTCATCACCGCTCCTACGGCGGTGGGAGTTTTCCTCGGCGCGGCGCTCGGAGCTCGCTTGCTGCGGCGTACCCCGAGTCGCTGGCTGATCCTGCTGTTCTCGTGCATCGCTTTCTACTTCGCGGCGATTATGGTCTGGAAATCATTGCATGGAGGGTTTGCGCGCTAGTGGTGCAAAGGGGCGACTCGAAACAATGGCGATGCTGAACAGTTCGCGAATCCATGAATACGAAGATCGAGCCCAGAACGCCATCGCGGCGGTGCTGCGCTACGGCTCTTCCATCTCGACGGCGGTGATGGCGCTGGGACTGATTTTCGGCCTGCTGCGGGGCGGAGGGAGCCTGGCGCACCCCGGGGCTGTGGTGTCACCCGCAATGCTTCTGTCCCGCGCGCTGCAATTCGATCCGGTCGGGGTCGCTGAATTGGGAATCCTCCTGTTACTGCTCACCCCGGTCTTCCGCATTATTATTGCCGTCGTTAGCTTCGGGCTGGAGCGCGACACGAAGTATATTCTGATTTCGCTGGGAGTCTTGGTGGTGATGGCCTTCAGTATCGGATACGCGGTGAATTGATTCATTGACTCATTGATTCATTGAATCATTGAAAGGACCCGCGGATTCATTCCTTAAATGAGTCAATGAGCCAATGTGCAAATGAATCAATTATTCGGAGATTCGCCGGATTCTGGCCCCGACGCGATTGAGTTTTTCTTCGATGCGTTCGTAGCCGCGGTCGATGTGGTAGACGCGGTCAATGAGAGTCTCGCCTTCAGCAGCGAGGCCGGCGAGTACCAGCGAAGCGCTGGCGCGGAGATCGGAGGCCTGGACCATCGCGCTGCTGAGCGGCGTCTTGCCGCGCACCACGGCGCGCCGGCCGTTGACAGTGATGTCCGCTCCCATGCGCGAGAGTTCCTGGGCGTGCAAATAACGGTTCTCAAAAATGGCTTCGGTAATCACCGCCGAGCCTTCGGCCTGGGTCATCAGGGCCATGTATTGAGCCTGCATGTCGGTAGCGAATCCGGGGTACTCGTGCGTGGTCATATCAGCCGCACAAAGTCTATCTGAACTTTCCACTTCCAATTCCTGCGGCGCTTGCGTGCGAACCTTGACGCCCGCCTCGGCGAGTTTGGCGATGACCGCCGAGAGGTGGGCGGGTTCGGCCTGCTCCACGATAAGATGACCGCCGGTGATTGCCGCCGCCACCAGAAAGGTGCCCACTTCGATGCGGTCGGGAACAATCGTGTGCTCGGCGCCGTGCAAGCGGGCGACGCCGCGAATTCGGATGGTGTCGGAGCCGGCGCCCTCGATGGTTGCCCCCATGGCGTTCAGCAAGTCCGCGAGGTCCTCGATCTCCGGTTCGCGCGCCGCGTTCTGAAGCACGGTTTCTCCCGACGCCAGGGTTGCGGCCATCATCAGGTTTTCCGTGCCGGTGACGGTAATCGTGTCGAAGGAGAGGGTCGCGCCACGCAGGCCGTCGGCGCGCGCCTCGACGTAGCCATGCTCGATCTTGATGGTTGCGCCCAGCGCTTCCAGCCCCTTGAGGTGAAGGTTGATGGGCCGCGCTCCGATCGCGCAGCCGCCCGGCAGCGATACCCGCGCGTGCCCAAAGCGCGCTACCAGCGGCCCCAGGACCAACACTGAGGCGCGCATCTGCTTGACCAGTTCGTAGGGCGCCACGGGGTTGAGCAGCTTGCGCGCCTGAATTTCCAGCCGGTTGCCGTGTTCCTCGTGCGTGACCGAGGAGTCGACGCCAAGCTCGTCGAGTAAACTGCGTAGCGTGCCAATGTCGCGCACGCGCGGCACGTTGCGCAACGTGACCGGGTCTTCTGTCAACAACGCCGCCGCCATCGCCGGCAGCGCCGCGTTCTTCGCGCCGCTGGCCACCACGCGTCCTTCCAACCGAGTCCCGCCTACAATAAGAAACTTGTCCATCGTGTCACCGAATTAGTGATTCACTGATTCACTGACCCACTGATTCAGTCCCTACAGTACGGGCCGTCCGCGGACATAAGTTTGAGTTACATAATGATTTCGGTCAAGGACCGCCAGATCGGCGTCGGCGCCGGGGGCGATCACGCCTTTCTGTTTCTCCATATCCACAATACGCGCGGGATTAAGGGTGGCGCAAGGCAGGCACTCTTTGTAGCTGAGGCCCGTAAAGCTGGCGAGATTGCGCACGGCGGCGTCGAGGGTCAGTGCGCTTCCCGCCAGGTTCCCTTCGACGGTGCGCGATACGCCTCCCGCCATGTGGATGGTGAAATTGCCGAGCGGATAATTGCCGTCGGGCATGCCTGCGCCGCTCAAGCTGTCGCTCGCCAACACCACGCGCTCGAGTCCTTTGGCTTTCACCAGCAGGCGGATGGCGGGCGGCTCGACGTGCACGCCGTCGCAGCTCAGCTCCGCGGTCACACGGTCGTCGGTCAGAACGGCACCGAGAATCCCCGCATCGCGATGGTGGAAGGCTCGCATGGAATTGTAAACGTGTACGGCGTAAGTGGCTCCTGCGGTGATGGCGCGCCCGGCCTCCTCAAACGTAGCGTTCGAGTGCCCGATGCCGACCCGCAGGCCACGGCGGCGGGCAAGCTCCAAAACGTCCAGCGCTCCTTCCAGTTCTGGAGCCAAGGTCAGCATTTTCACTGTGCCTTCGGCGGCGTCCAGGATGCGTTCCAGTGTTTCCGTGGATGGTTTGCGAATCTGCGAGGCGGGATGCGCGCCGCGTTTCTTGACATTCAAAAAGGGGCCTTCCAGGTGAAGTCCCAGCGGTTGCGCGCCCGCGAACTTGTCGGTCGAGCCATGCGCGCTCTGCGATGTCCGGATGATCTCGCCCAAATCCCGAGCCGCGCGCAGGGTGCGGTCCAGACTCGCCGTAACGGTGGTGGCGACGAAGGAAGTTGTTCCGTGGCGGGCCAGATAGGCGGCGACGGCGGAAACGGCTTCGCCCGTGGCTTCCATCAAGTCGTGGCCCGCGGCGCCGTGAATGTGGAGGTCAATGAAACCCGGCACGACCAGGCGGTCCTGATTGTCGATGACGGTTGCGCCGGCGGGAATCTTGATGCGATCCTTGGGCCCCACTTTGGAAATGTGGTGACCTTCGATGAGGATCACGCCATTCGCGATCTCCTCCGTCGGCGTGTAAATCATCCCAGCCAGGATCGCTTTGGTGCCTTTCATAGGAGCCTCGGAGATGGTGCATGACCTTTGCCGCGGGTGCCACGCCGGTCAGCGGCGGAAACCTGTTTTCTCTTGGCCCACTCCGCGCGCAGCAAGGCGGCGGGGTTGGGTGAATTCGCCAGCAGGCGCGCCGCTTCGGCTCTGGAGGCTTTTCTCAAGAGCATTAAAAGCGCAGTGGGCAATTCGCGCCCGGATTCTTCCAGGGTTCGAGCGGCGCGGACGCTGCTCACGCCCGCGGCCTTGGCCAGGATGGCGGTCGCGCGCCGGCGCAGTTTTCGGTTGTTGGCCTGCACGTTGATCATCCAGTTGGAAAAGACGCGCCCCCAGCGCGCCATGCTCGCCGTGGAGAGCATATTGAGAACCATTTTTTGCGCCGTGCCGGCCTTCATGCGCGTGGAGCCGGCAATCACCTCCGGGCCGACGACCGGGACGATGGCAACGTCCGCGATACCGCAGAGTAGAGAACCAGGGTTGCATGTCACCGCGACAGTGACGGCGCCGAGCCGCCGCGCATAGCGCATCCCTCCCAGGGTGTAGGGCGTATGGCCGCTCGCCGAGACGCCCACCAGCACATCGCGCTTGCGGAACTTCAGCCGGCGCAAGTCGCGTACGGCCTGGGCGGGATTGTCCTCGGAAACTTCGGTAGGCCGGAACATCGCCGCGGGCGCGCCGGCCAGAACGCCGACCACGCGATCTGTTCCGAAAGTCGGGATGCATTCGGCGGCGTCGAGCACGCCCAGCCGCCCGCTGGTACCCGCGCCGAGATAGATGAGCCGTCCTCCGTGCCCGAGGGCGGCGACGATGAGGTCCACAGCGCGCGCGATTTGTGGCAGCGCGCGGGCGACGGCCAGCGCCACCTTGCGGTCTTCCCGGCTGATGATGCGGAGAATCTCGCGCGTGGACTTGGCGTCGAGGCCGGCGGAGGCGGGAAGGTCTCGTTCGGTGATTCTCACTTCAATCCGAATTACTTGAATTATGAATGCTGAATTATGAATTATGAATGAGCGACGGGAAATCGTCGGCCCCACGCGCGTCCGCGACCCTCAGGGGCGGGAGGAGCACCTGGTATTCAAAGATCGAATTT
>CAZTHM010000202.1:5332-7103 GCA_964613505.1 uncultured Acidobacteriota bacterium
GGAGAAATCTTGAAAACGCGATGACCGTTGGAACACAGCATTCAAAATTCAAGATTCAACATTCAAGATTCAACATTCAAGATGCGTACCCCAAGGTGAGATGTCTACAATTCATAATTCATAATTCATAATTCATAATTCCTTTATCCTTTTCCCGCCAGCGTTTCCCAACCGCGCCGGGAGAAATCCCAGTAAATGACGTAGGCGCACACAGCGGAGATGGCCAGGAAGCCCAACCCCAGCGTCGCGGACCCGAGCAAAAGCTTGCCGATTCCGAACAACGCCATGTAAACCATCACGCAGCCGAGCAGCCAGTCCATCAAATTATACCAACCCTCGTGGGTGTTCGGAATTTCGGGTGCCTGGGCGGCGATGTGTTTCCAGCCGAAGAACCCGGGCCGCACGCGCCGGTAGAACTCCAGCAACTTCGAGTCGGGCTCGGGCTTGGTGAGGAAAGTGGCGGCGATCCACACGGCGGAAGTCACTCCCACCGTGATGAGAATGGTTTTTGCAAACACATCCGAGTCGGAGCCGGAGATGTGAATCACCGTGCGGAACAGAATCGTCATGATTCCAGCCGCGGCCATGGCGGAAACTTCCGACCAGGCATTGATTCGCCACCAGTACCAGCGCAGGAGATAGACCGCGCCGGTGCCGGCGCCGATGCCGAGCAGCAATTTCCAGGCGCCTCCCACCGATTCCATCACCAGCGAAACCGCGGCTCCCACGACGGCCAGGAAGGCCGTGGCCAGCTTGGAGGCGGTAACATAGTGCTTATCATCTCGCCCGCGCACCAGAAAGCGGCGATAGAAATCGTTGACGATGTACGACGATCCCCAGTTAAGCTGCGTCGCGATGGTGGACATGTAAGCGGCTGCGAAGGCCGCCATCATGAAGCCGCGGAAGGCCCCGGGGAGATGATCCACCCAGACCTTGATGTAACCCACTTCCGGGTCGGCGAGATTGGGATAGAGAACCACCGATGCCAATGCGGTCAGGATCCATGGCCAGGGGCGCAGCGCGTAGTGCGCGACGTTGAACCAGAGCGTCGCCAAAAGTGAATTCTTTTCGTCTTTGGCGCAGAAGATCCGCTGCGCCACGTAACCTCCTCCGCCGGGTTCGGCCCCGGGATACCAGTTGGCCCACCAGCTCACGCCGATGTACACGACGAAGGTCAGGAGCGGCAGGTAGGCGGAATTGAGGTCGGGAGTGAAGGAGAGGATCGAGCCGGTGCCGCCCGTCGCGGCGGCGCGCTGCGCGTCGATGACGGCAAGCTTCTGCTTCATCGCTTCGATGCCGCCCACGGCGGCCACCGCGTAATACGCCAGCACAATGACCATCCCCATTTTCAGGATGAATTGGATCACGTCCGTCCAGAGCACTCCCCAGAGGCCGGAGATGGTGGTATAGAATCCGGTGATGGCCATGATGATCAGGCAAATGACAAGCGCCGAGGTCTTCGAGATTCCCAAGGCGGTCATCAGAATCTTTTCCATGGCCAGGTTGACCCAGCCCACCACCAGGCAGTTCATCAGAATTCCGAAGTAGATCGAGCGGAAGCCGCGCAGGAAGGCGGCGGGTTTGCCGGCGTAGCGGAGTTCGACGAACTCGGCGTCGGTGATGGTTTCGGAACGGCGCCAAAGGCGCGCAAACAGGAAGACGGTCATCATCCCGCTGAGGAGGAAATTCCACCACAGCCAGTTGCCGGCGATTCCATTTCGCGCCACCAGGCCCGTCACCGCCAGTGGCGTGTCGGCGGCGAAGGTGGTGG
>CAZTHM010000203.1:0-7090 GCA_964613505.1 uncultured Acidobacteriota bacterium
CTCGAAGTGCACCGCCGCGGCACCCGCCTCGATCATCGCCTTCATCAGCTCGAAGGCGTGCAGCGGCCCGCCGAACCCGGCCTCGGCGTCGGCCACGATGGGAGCGAACCAATAAGTCTCTTTGCGGCCCTCGGCGGTCGCGATCTGGTCGGCGCGCGCCAGCGCCTGGTTGAGGTGTCGCACCAGGTGCGGAACGCTGTCCGAGGGATACAGGCTCTGGTCGGGATACATCTGGCCGGCGCGGTTGGCGTCCGCCGCCACCTGCCATCCGCTGCAATAGATGGCCTTGAGCCCCGCCTGCACCTGCTCGACCGCCTGGTTGCCGGTGAGCGCGCCCAGAGCGTGCACATAGGGCTCGCCGTGCAGCAGCGCCCACAGGCGCTCCGCGCCCAGTGCCGCCAGCGTGTGCTCGATGCGGATGGAGCCGCGCAGCCGCAGCACGTCCGCCGCCGCGTACGGCCGCAGGATGCCCTGCCAGCGTTTGTCCTGCTTCCAGTTCCGGGAAATCTTTGTGGCGTGGCTGTTGCCGTTACCGTTGCCTGTGCTCACTCGGATCCTCCTTTCGCGGGCCCCTTTCGCAAGCTTGGTTGCGCCCGCCCCTACACCGGATCGAACTCTCCCCGGGTGATCATCTCTTCGCTCAGCCGCCGCGCCTCGCGATAGCGTTCCCCCGTGCCCGGCTCCGCATCCTTGGGCAGCTCGCGCAGGATGCGCTCCAATTCCTCGTCGAACAGCCGGCTCACCAGCTCGGGCGTGTGCGTGACCCGCCCGCCGCCGTCCTCGACCTGCACTTCGTGGCGCATGCGCTGCGCGATCATCAGCCGATAGATGCGGTCGGTGGCCAGGTCCTCCATGTAGCCGTCGAGCAGGCTGGCGCCCTTGCCGTTGAGCACGCCGTTGCGGTAGCGAATCACGGTGCGCACCGCCGCGCGCGTCCCGGCGAGTGAGATCTTGCCCACGCCGGCGGGCGCCGGCCGCAGGTCGGGATGCATCACCGGGCTCCTCGGCCGCGCGTGCAACTGGTTGGGCACCGGGAACTGGTCCACCGCGATCTGGTTCTGGTCGGGATGCCCGGTCCAGGCGCCGTCCATCAGGCAGTCGGCCTCGTTCTTCTTATCCTTCTCCAGCACCGCCAGGGCGCGCGCGTTCAGCGGTACGTCCACCCGGCTGGGATAGAGCGCCGTCATGCCGCCAATGGCCAGCGCGCCGCGCTTGTGGCAGATCTCCGGGATCAGCGTCCGCAGGTTCTGGAAGAACGCCACGTCGTAAGGGATGGTATTGCGGTCGGGCAGAACCCAGGCCGCGTCTTCCAGGTTGAAGTGGATGAGCGAGGCCATATAGTCCCAGCGCCCCAGGTTCAGCCCCATCAGGTGCTCGCGCAGGTGGTAGAGGAACTCCTCCATCTGGAAGGCGATGGGGTGCGACTCCACCAGCGCCATGCACTTGATGGTGTCGCGTGGCCAGCCGCGGGCCTCGGCGATGGCCTGGAAGAGGTCGCGCCACCACAGCGCCTCCTCCGCCGACTCCGACTTGGGGATGTAGAAGGAGAGCGGATGCCTCAACTCCTCCGGCTTCACCTGATAGGCCACCAGCGCCACGTCGAAGAGCGAAGCCGACATCAGCTCGTCCTCGAAGACGCCGGCCTGGCTCAGGTGCAGCCCGCGCGGGCGGGTGAAGATGACGGTCGCGCTCTCCCGGATGGCGACCGTCTGCTGGCGCTTGGCGTCCCAGTAGGTGAGCGTGCCCCAGAGCGCCTCCAGGATGTTGTCCACGCCTTGCAGCAGGTGCGGCCAGGTGTTGGCGTTCGAGTCTTCCAGGTCGAGCATCACCCCGGGCGCGCCCGAGTTGAGCATCTTCACCACCAGCTCGGCGTCGTCCGAGGGCCCGGTCATCTGGTTGCGCTGGTCGGCGCACCAGGCGGGCAGCTCGATCTTCCAGTCGCCGCCCGTAGCCTCCGAGGGCGGCAGGAACTGGGGCAGATGGCCGCGGTGCGCGGCGGCCAGGGCCTCAGCGCGGCGCTCGATCAGCGCTTGCTGCCGCGGGGTGAACTCGCGATGCAGCGGCAGGAGGAAGTCGAAAAAACCGCCAGGAAGCTGGTGACGCGGGTCAAAACCCGAGGGGGCACAGTTGATTCGGGGATCAGTCATCGTGACCATGTGCTGCCTCCTCGTTTTTTCGGGTTGGGGCGCCCCACGCGCCGTTGTTCAGGATACTGAACTATGATTCGATATTATGTACAGATTATCGCAGCCTCGCTTGGCTGTCAACCCACTGTTCGGTATAATGAACACAAATTCGCCATTCCGGCCGAATGTTCGCGCTTTCGGCCGGGGAAAGCGCCCCCGTGCCCCGCACCAAGTCCGCCGACGACAGTCCCTCCACCGCCGTGGAGCGCGCCCTGGCCATCCTGGAGGCCACCGCCCAGCGCTCCGGCATGACCAACGCCGAGATCAGCCGGAAGCTGCGCATCCCCAAGAGCTCGGCCAGCTACCTGCTGCGCACCCTGGAGCGCGGCGGCTACCTGCGCCGCGAGCGCGAAGGCGGCAAGTACCGCCTGGGCCTCAAGGTGTTGAGCCTCAGCCACCGCGCCCTCGCCGACCTCGACTTCCGCCAGGTCGCCCAACCCATCCTCCGCCAACTGGTGGAGGCCAGCCAGCTCACCGCGCATCTCGCCGTCCTCGACCAGGGCCAGGCCGTCTACATCGAGAAGGTGGACGCCCCCGGCTTCATCAAGATGAACACCTGGGTGGGCCGCCGCATGGACCTGCACTCCACCAGCGTGGGCAAGGCGCTGGCCGCCTTCCTCCCTGCCGAGGAGCTGGATGGCATCCTCAAGACCCGAGGCCTCACCAAGCGCACTCCGCAGACCATCACCGTGGCCTCGCGCCTGGCGCGCGAGCTGGAGAAGGTCCGCCACCAGGGCTACGCCGTGGACGAGGAGGAAAACAACCTGGGCGTGCGCTGCGTGGCCGCTCCCGTCTTCAACACCCTGGGCGAGGTGGAAGCCAGCGTCGGCTTGACGGGAACCGTCGCCCAGTTGGCAAGAGGCAGCGTCCCCAAGGTCGCCGAGCTGGTACGCGAGGCCGCGCGCAAGATCTCCCAGCAGATGGGCTACAGCGCCGCCCGGCGGCCCTAGGGCCTTACCGCGGATTCCCGCGGATGGCGCGGATGCAAACTCCTCACCACGAAGGACACTAAGGACACGAAGGTAGTGTGCCGCGCGGGTAGGTCCGGCCTCGGTAGACCCCGGCCTTCAGGCCGGGGCGCGAAGCGGCCAGGACGCGAAGCGCCCCGTTAGGGGCGGTTGGGAATAGCCCAGCACTTCAGTGCTGGGAAAGGGAAAGAACAGAGACCCCTTCCACTCTGCCGAAGGCCCGCGCGCAGCCCGCCCCTGGCGGGCGGAGCGCGCGAATCAGATTGTCAAAGAGCGCAGTGAGCGTCTAGCTCGCGTCCTGCACGAAATCCAACAATTCCTTGAGGCCCTTGG
Organism: uncultured Acidobacteriota bacterium; assembly: GCA_964613505.1. Classification (GTDB taxonomy): domain Bacteria; phylum Acidobacteriota; class Terriglobia; order UBA7540; family UBA7540; genus CAZTHM01. Next base: position 3,488 of record CAZTHM010000203.1, read on the forward strand.
GGCTGCCGGATTGGGCTTGTTCCGAATTCGGAACATAGACAAGAATTTCTGCACGAGTCAGGCCAGAAGGAGTAAAAGGAACATCCGCCCCAAGCCGGGCCTTAGTCATGGCGACCGGAGGTTCCTGTGATCACATTACTGCTATCTGTCTTGGCAATCGCCTGCTTCGCCCTCGCATTCCTCTCATGGAAATTCTGGCAAGAGATGCGAGAACTCCGAGGACGATACAGCGGGCTCATAGACGTCGAGGCCGCAGCTAAATCCACGAGGGAAAAGTCTGAGACCGAGGCGCGGACCGCCACTGAGCGGCTTGAAAACCTCAGGCGGGAACAACGAAACATCGAGTCGTCCAATGAGCAGCGCCGGTCACAACTCGGTCGGGACTATGAGGAGGCCCTGGCGCGCTACAAGGGCCTCCAGGCGAAGATAAAGCTGCTCGAGGAAAATCTCGAAGACATTTCTTTCGGATTGTACCAGCCCCATTTTACGTTCTCGACTTCTGACGAATACAAGGCAAAGCTTCAAGAACTTAGAGACCGGGAGCGGCAGCTCATCCGCGACGGCAAAGCTGCCGCCTGTCCTGTAACGTGGAGCGTTGGTGGGAGCGAGACGGAAGGCAACCGCATGATGAAGCAGAACACAAAGCTGCTCCTTCGTGCCTTTAACGGCGAATGTGATGGTGCCATTGCCAACGTGTCATGGAACAACATCACCAAAATGGAAGAGCGCATCCGGCATTCCTTTGACGGCGTCAACCAGCTCGGAGGTGTCTTACACCTTTCAATCACGCAGGACTATCTCAGCCTCAAGCTCGATGAGATGCGACTCACGCATGAGGCCGAGGAGAAGCGGCACCAGGAGCGCGAGGAGCAGCGGAAGATCCGGGAGCAGATTCGCGAAGAGGAAAAGGTACAGCGCGAGATAGAAGCAGCAAAAGACGAGGCGGAACAAGAGGAGGCGAGATTTCAGAAGGCTCTAGAGAAGGCTCGGGCGGAGGCGGCCAAAGCCACCGGCGCACAGCTCCAGAAGCTTACCGAGCAGATTGGGTCTTTTGAGTCCAAGCTCGACGAGGCACGCCGGACAAAAGAGCGAGCGGTTGCCCGGGCTCAGCTGACAAAATCGGGATTTGTGTACGTGATTTCGAACCCAGGCTCCTTCGGGGAGCATGTTTGCAAGATTGGGATGACCCGCCGCTTGGAACCACAGGAACGCATTGACGAGCTCGGCGATGCGTCTGTCCCATTCCCCTTCGACATTCACGCGATGCTGTACTCAGACAACGCTCCGGAACTCGAAGCCGCGCTCCACGAACTGGTCGATGAGAGAAGGCTCAACCTTGTGAATCCCCGGAAGGAGTTCTACGCCAATGTCGAACTCTCTGAAATCGAGGCTTTTGTGAGGGCGCGCGGCTTGAGTGCACAGTTCATCAAGGTCGCGGAGGCTAGGGAATATCGTCAAACCCTCGCACTACGCCAGGAACGTCTCGCCCCACAGCCTGAAAAGCGAAAGGAGTTTCCAGACCGCCTTTTCGAAGCCTCTGCGGGTTCATAGCGACCCTCACAGAGCTGGCCACGCTGCGCTGCCTAGCCCGCGCTAACATCAGCGAAAGTGCGCTAGAATACGGGACCGCAGAGGCTAAGTATGTACAGCCAAAACATCCTCGCGGTTGCCGCCACTCAGATCGAACTCCAACTGCGGAGCATGCCGCGGAGCTTCACTAGCGAAAGATTCCTCCAATCCTTTGCCGCCAACTACCCCCGCCAATATGAGGCCATCATTAGACTCTATCTTCCCCGCGCGGCTGACCGGCCCCATGCCTTGCAGACAGCACACGCGATGTTGATGCACACCGTCAACGACCGCTTTCACCGGCTCGCAGCCAAGACGGCTACCATTCCAAATCCTAAGGGAGGCCAGATGAGCCGCTGGCAGCGGACCTGAAGCGCTGGGTGCCCCTATCCTGGTCGCCCTAATGGGTGGTTCCGCCCTGATGCTTGCAGGCGCGGCCGCGAATGTTCACCCCTTCGCCAAGGGGAATTGATCGCCGGATCTCCAGGCTCTTCGCGATGCTCCAGTGTTACATGGACGATAGCGGCTCCCACGATGGGGCGCAGAACTGTCTGCTCGGCGGGTACTGGGGCAGCGACCGAGTGTGGCGTGAGTTTGAATGGGAATGGAAGCGAGTTCTCAAATCTGAAGGCATCGAGGAGTTTCACGCGAACAAGTTCTGGCCGCGTATTACCGGAGAAAGGCTTGAGCCATACAAGGGATGGGATGATAAACGTCACCACTCTTTCATCGACCGCCTGCTGTCGGTCATCGAGGGCAGTCGAATAACTCCCTTCGTGTGCGGTGTCCTTAACCCCGAATGGGAAAAAGTCCCGCTCATTTACAAGCGAGCGGCCACGGGTTCATCTTTTCCACTTGCAACAGGAAAGAGCGGCGATTTACGGCCCTTGTACTTGGCCTTTTATGTGGCAGTGGTCAAGGCTGCTGGTTATTGCAAGCCAGGCATGCGCATGCATTTCTTTGTAGATAATAGCCCGCACCTAGCCGGGCGCATGGCGCAACGCTACTCCGACCTTAAGAAATCAACCGAGGAGGAACGTGACCCGCTCCGTTTTGCGCTCGGCCAATTGACTCTGGCGGACAGTAAGACAGCAACACCATTGCAGGCGGCAGACTTGCTCGCTTACGAGGCACATCGTTACGGGAAGAGCAGGCGTGGCGATCCGAAAGCGCCAGTCCGCAACGAATATCGCCGTGCCTTGAAGCGTATTAAGAGCATTCAAGATTTTTGGATGTTTGATGGCCCCCGGCTGCTGAATATGCAGGCAGCACTCGATGAAGTGCTTAGAGGGGGCGCTCAGTAAAAGCCGGGTCCACATCCCTTGCCCAACCAAAGGGTGCGATATAACCTTCTCTGTGTCCCTGTGGTAGGTGTTGATTTTTCTCTTGACAACCATTCCCACATAGATATATACTTCTGTTTATGTATATCACAATTGAATTGCTGCCCCGGCCCGGTGCCGCCAACCGCCAATGACCAACGACCGCTCCAACTTCCTGATTCCAAAAGACCGCATATCTAACCGGCTTAGAATCAGCCACTTGCTCCATATCCTCCCCGTAACCCGCTGATTCTGCTAGACCCCCATAGGGGGCAGGGGGGTACCCCCTGTTTTTCAATCACCAGATGACCCGATGGCTCGATGACCCGATAACACCATCCCCCGATCGCCAAATTAGAACGGAGTTCCCAATGCCCATCAACAGCAACATCCCTCAATGCCAGTACATCAGAACCGACGGCCGCCGCTGCGGCTCGCCGGCGCTCAAGACCAAGCGCTGGTGCTACTTCCACTACGAGGTCAACCGCCCCACGGTCAACCTCGACGTCCCTCCGCTCGAGGACGGCAACGCCGTTCAGCTCGCCCTCACCGACCTGGCCCGCGCCGTCGCCGACGACCGCATCCCCCTCAAGAACGCCGCCCTGCTCGCCTACATCCTCCAGACCGCCTCCGCCAACCTCAAGAAGGTCCAGCTCGGCGTCTTCACCGACCACATGATCACCGACCTCCCCGACCTCGACCCCTACTCCCG
>CAZTHM010000204.1:0-7029 GCA_964613505.1 uncultured Acidobacteriota bacterium
CTCGAAGAACTGCGTCAGCGCCTGATCCGGGCCATCCTTTCTTTGTTCGTGGCGTTTGGCATTTGCTTCTATTTTTCCGACCATATCTACGGTTTCTTGGCCAAGCCTCTCACCGACACGCTGCACAGTCTGCACCTGCCTGAAAAGCTCGTTTACACGAATCCGATTGACCCGTTTAATCTCTACATCAAGCTCTCTTTTGTGGCGGGGCTATTCCTGGCCTCGCCTTTCATTGTCTACCAGCTTTGGCTCTTCATCTCACCGGGGCTTTATCGCCACGAGAAGCGCTACGTGTGGCCGTTCGTGACTCTGACCAGCGGTCTTTTCATCACCGGCGGCCTCTTTGCCCACCAACTGGCGCTGCCCCCCGCACTTCGATTTCTGGTCGAATTCGGCGGACGCTTTACGCCCTTCATCACTATCGATCAATACTGGAAGCTCGTCACGACCATCGTTATCGGAGTGGGTCTGGTCTTCGAGCTCCCGGTCATCATCCTCGTCCTCTCCCTCTTCGGGATCGTCACCCCCAAATTCCTCCTGAAGAACGTTCGCTATGCCGTCCTGATAACTGCCATCCTCGCTGCCGCCATCGCGCCCACTCCCGATCTGGCCACGGTGTTTATCCTCTGGATTCCGATGGTGGGACTCTACTTCATCAGTATTGGACTCTCCTGGTTGGTTTACCTGAAGAAGAAACGGGCACGGAAGCATGAGCAGGCCTAAAGCCATGCGCTTTGGCGGGCTGCTCGGCCTAACGGGTATCTTTTTGATTCCCGTTACGGCGTGCCATGGCGCGGGCCCCCCCGAGCGTGCCTCATTCAACGGCGGCCGTGCCTTCGAAGATCTGAAGCGGCTAGTGGCGCTCGGTCCGCGGCCTTCGGGCTCGCCGGCCTTGGCCAAGGCCCGGGCGGAAATCCTTCGCCAGCTCAAACAGGCGGGGGTCACGGCTGAGGAAGACCACTTCGTCGCCGCCAGCCCTTTCGGCAGCGTGCCCATGACCAACTTGATTGCACGTATCCCAGGTGAGCGGCCTCAGATCGTCATCCTGGCGGGGCACTACGAAACCAAGCGCTTTGATGACTTTCCTTTCGTTGGGGCTAACGACGGCGGGTCGAGCGCGGCATTCCTGGTCGAGATGGCGCGGGTCCTCGCGACGCGGAAGAACACTTTCACTTACTGGCTGGTCTTTTTCGACGGGGAAGAAGCCTTTCAACAATTCTCCGAGACGGACGGGCTTTTCGGAAGCCGCCACCTGGTTCAGAAACTAACCTCAGAGACCGAATTGAGCCGCGTTCATGCCATGATTCTGGTGGATATGATTGGCGACGCAAAACTGAATGTTCACCGCGATATGAACTCCACGCCCTGGCTAACTGACCTGGTTTTTGAGACCGCTCGGCGCTTGAACTATGGCCAGCATTTTTTGGACGAGCAGCGAGCCTATGAAGACGACCACATCCCCTTCGTCAATGCCGGGGTCTCCGCCGTTGACCTCCTTGACCTTGATTACGGCCCCAACAACCGCTACTGGCATACAGCTCAAGACACCATCGACAAGTGCAGCCCCGCCAGCCTGACGATCGTGGGCCGGGTCGTGATGGCGACGCTCGAAGAACTTGAAAAATCTCGAGACGGGAAGGAGGGAGTAGGAAGTCGGAAGATAGGAAGTGGGGAATAACACCCCTTCTGTGCCGGTCACTCCGAAGACTTCGGGGCTCCGGGCACCAGCTTTTTCCCTACCTCCTATTTCCTGCTCCCGCTTAACTCTTGACCTATGTCTGACCTCTCCGCGCTCCTCATCTTCGCCCTCTTCGTGCTGGGCATGCTGGCCCTGGACCTGGGCCTTTTCCATCGCCGCGCCCACACTGTCTCCTTGCGCGAAGCCGCGTTTTGGAGCGCCTTCTGGATCGTCCTCTCGCTCACCTTCAACGTGGGCCTTTACTTCTGGCGAGGCTCACAGCCGGCGCTCGAGTTCCTGACCGGCTATGTCCTGGAGAAATCGCTCTCCATGGACAATATCTTTGTCTTCGCCGTGATCTTCGGCTACATGAGGGTGGCGGCTCAGCACCAGCACAAGGTGCTCTTCTGGGGCATCGTGGGCGCACTGGTGATGCGCGCCGCCTTCATCGCCACGGGCCTAGCGCTGGTGTCGCGCTTCAACTGGGTGCTTTACATCTTCGGGGTCTTTCTGCTCATCACCGGCGCCAAGCTTCTCCGCGAGAAACAAGCGGAGTTTCACCCCGAGCGCAGCCCGGTGCTGCGGCTGGCGCGCAAGTTTTTCCCCATCACCGAGGGCTATGAAGGCGCTTCCTTCTTTGTGCGGCGAGAAGGCCGCCTGTTCGCCACACCCCTGCTCCTGGTGTTGCTACTTGTCGAGACCACCGACGTGCTCTTTGCCGTGGATTCCATCCCCGCCATCTTCGCCGTCACGCTCGACCCGTTCATCGTTTACACGTCGAACGTCTTCGCCATCCTGGGACTGCGCGCGCTCTATTTCGTCCTGGCGGGCGCCATCCGGAAATTCCGTTATCTGCGGGCCGGACTGTCGCTGGTGCTGATGTTCGTGGGCATCAAGATGCTGATCATCCACTTCTACAAGCTGCCCATCCTGCTTTCGCTCGGGGTTATTTGCGGGATCCTGAGTGTGGCCATCCTGGCTTCGCTGGGGGTGAAGGAAGATGCGGAAGTAGGAAGTAGGAAGTAGGAAGTAGGGGAAAGTCATTCGTCTCGTGGGATCTCCCTGGTATCACCGCCGCGCCACAACGATCCGGAGTTTTCCTATTTCCTACTTCCCACTTCCGTTTTCTATCTTGCCCCGCCCGGCACTGCGGCGTTTAGGTGTCCCGGCACATTTTCGGCGAAGAAAGGTTCGGCGTGTTTTGAGACGAAGGAGTGTTGAGGAGGCGCGGAGTCGTGTTTGAGAGGGAAATCCGTGCGGTAATGCGCGCCGCGGCTCTCCTCGCGAGCGAGCGCTGACCGCGCAATCAGACGGGCGACTTCCAGAATGTTCTGCGCCTCGTAGTATCGGCGATCTGAGACACCTGTCGGCGCCAAAGAAATGGCTTGAAGGCGTTTCACAGCTTCCCGCAATTCCTTGCCACGGCGAATCACCCCCACCTTGTCCCACATAATGGAACGAACTTCACAAAGGAGTTTGTCACTCTGGAGAATTGACCCGCCGTGGGATGGCATGGATTGAGAAAGCGGAGTCATTTCGGGGGTTTTTGTCGCGGCCCTCTCTGGAGTAGCGTTTGCTCGCCCTCGCTCGATCATGGCCTGAGCCGCGCAGGCCCCAAAGACGAGACCTTCCAGCAGGGAATTACTCGCCAGGCGGTTCGCTCCGTGAACTCCCGTCGCCGCGACCTCTCCTGCCGCGTAGAGTCCTTCGAGGTCGGTTGCACCGTGCAGGTCGGTTGCCACGCCGCCCATGGCGTAGTGGGCAGCCGGCCGCACTGGCATCAGGTCCGTGGTGATATCGAGATTGTATTCGAGACAGGTGGAGTAGATGCGCGGGAAGCGCTTCTTAACATGCTCGGGGTCGAGACTCGTCAAATCCAGGTAAATAAACTCGCTCTGACAGCGGTGCATCTCCATCACCATGGCTCGTGAGACCACATCGCGTGGCGCAAGCTCGGCCCCCTCGTGATAGCGGAGCATGAAACGCTCGAGATCGAGATTGCGCAATTGTGCGCCTTCGCCGCGCAAGGCCTCCGAGAGCAGAAAACGCGGCGCGCCTTTGACATAGAGCGCGGTGGGATGGAATTGAACGAATTCCAAGTCACTCAGCGTGGCGCCGGCACGCCAGGCCACGGCCACGCCATCGCCGCATGCCACAGAGGGATTTGTCGTCTCCTTGTAAACTTGTCCCAACCCCCCGGTTGCCAAGAGCACGGCGTCCGCGTGAACCTTGCGCAAGGTGCCGCTTTTTTCGTCCAGGTATTCCGCCCCGCCGACACGCCGGCCTTCCATCAGCAGGTCGACGGCAAACGCGTGGGGATGAACCTGGATGGCGGGCAGCGACTTGGCCTTGGCCATCAAGGCGCGAAGAATTTCCCGGCCCGTGGAATCGCCGTGGGCGTGCAGCACCCGCGACCGGCTGTGCGCGCCCTCGCGGGTAAACGCCAGCTTGGTTCCGTTGCGATCGAACTTCATCCCCCACTCGATTAGTTCGTGGATGAGTCGCGGACCCTCCTCGACCAGAATGCGGACCGCCTCCTCGCGGCAGAGCCCGTCGCCGGCCTGGAGGGTGTCATGGAGATGAAGCGATACCTCGTCGTCCTCGCTCAAGGCGGCGGCTATGCCGCCCTGGGCGTATTCCGTGCTGGATTCGTAAAGTTCGCCCTTGCTCAGCACCAGGACTCGCCCCGACCGAGCCAACTCAATGGCGGCGCGGACGCCGGCGATCCCACTGCCCAGAACAAGAAAATCCGCCCGTTGAGTCTTTGTACTATGCATGGAAGCCTTAATCATAGCTTTCGCCATGCACCTTCGCAACTGCTAGTGTGCGTGGCTGCGGGTTTTCCTAGCGGATTACCTGGCCGTCCAACCGCCGTCGATCAGGATGGTATGGCCGGTAATGAGCGAGGCCGCAGGTGAGGCCAGGAAAACGACGGCCCCGGCGACATCCATGGGTTCACCGATACGATGCAGCGCCGCAATGCGCTCGATCGTATCGGCGCGAAAGGCTGGGTCCGCCAGGGCCTCCTCCGTGCCGGGGGTGAAGATGAAAGTGGGCGCCACGGCATTGACGGTGATGTTGTGCTTGCCCCATTCCACCGCGAGGCATTTGGTCAGATGGGAGATCGCGGCCTTCGTCATGCAATAGACCGATTCGGTTGGCAGGGCGACAAAACCCGCTTGCGAGCTCAAGTTGATAATGCGGCCGTAATTCTGGCGGATCATCACGCGCCCGGCCGCTTGGCTGGCGAAGAAGGTCCCCTTCAGATTCAGGGACACGGTCTCATCGAATTCTTTCTCCGGCACATCGAGGGCGAGGTTGGTAAATCCTCCTCCGGCGTTATTCACCAGGATATCGAGCCGTCCGAGCCGCGCCACCGTCTCCTCAATGGCGCGTGTGATCTGCTCAAGATGCGTCATGTCCATTTGCAGCGGCAACGCCTGGCGTCCCATGGCCGCGATCTCAGTGGCCAAGTTTCCGCCCGTACTCACGTCGCGAAGCCCCAAAGCCACATGCGCTCCGGCGTGAGCCAATGCCAATGAGATGGCTCGGCCCAGGCCGCGCGCCGCGCCCGTCACTAATGCGACTTGGTCGGCCAGATCGAATCGAGGATATCCATTCACAATTGCCCCTCCCTCAGAGCCTTTGCACAGGCTTCTCGCCCTCCGGCCTGGGAACAAAGATGTCCTGCCACGTCAGCCCGCATTCCTTCACCATCTCCAGGCAATACTCGAGGCGTCCCAATTTCTTGTCGACGTTGTTCGTACCGAATGAGAATTTGATGCCTGCCTGTTTGGCCCGCGTGATGAATGCCGGGCTTGGGATTCGATAGGTGTTGTTGATCTCGATGGCCACGTCGTTCCGCTTGGCAGCATCAATCACGCGTTGCATTCGGTCCTGAGTCCAAAGACGATCGTATTCGCCGGCGATGGCTTTGGGGAGGAATGTGGGATTGACGTAGATATCGATGGGCTCATGATTCAGCACGCCGAGAATGCGGTCGGTGCACATTTCCATGAACCGCTCCTTGTCCTCGATCTCGCCGACCTCGTCCTCGATCCAGAGACGCATGCGCTTCCCGTTGTCGTCGGTGAAGGTCATGGCATCGGTAAAGGCGTAGTCGAATTTCGCAATCGTTGCCTTGGAAAAGAGCTTGACCCACTCGCGCCCTTCGCCCTGCATCGCGACGAAGACTGGTTGACCTTGCATGTTGCGCAAGTATTCCTCGGCTGCCGCATCATCCATCACCGTAAATCCCAGTCCGCAGTTGACCGCGATCCCGTATTGGATTCCCAGCCGGCGCGACTCGCGGAGCGCGTCCTCCAGCGTGAGCCCGCCTTTCAGGTGGACGTGATAGTCCACGACGGGAAAGTTCGCGGCGTTCAATCGCAGCAACTCGCGGTAAACGTTGTCGGCCAAAGGCCGCTCGTCGCTTGCTGGGGGGACATCATCCGGAAGCGGTTTCACCAGGATGTTCCGAAAGAAGACTTTTGAATTGGGATCGTGACATTGCAGCGCGAACGTGCCCCGGTCAAGAACGCGCCCCGGCGCATCACTCGCTGTGACAGGAGGCTCGGGCTCGATGTAATCCACCAGCAGCACACTGTTAAGCCACACTTGGACTTGCTTGCCTCGCACCCGAACGTGGAGCTGAAACCATTCGTCGTCCTTGACGAGTGCCTTGTAGACATTACGGACGCCATAAAGCGACCCTGTCTTGCGGCGCTCGCGGTAGTTCTCAACGCCCTTCTGAGTGTTGTTGATCTGAACCTCGAAGCCTTTTTCCGGCCAGCCTGACTGGGGCCTGGTGTGGAAGTAGATGCCGGAGTTCGCGCCTGGCCGGGCCATGACGTCCGCCTTCAATTCGAAGTTCTTGAAGTCCGCATTGCGAATCTTCCCGGTGTAGAACAAGTGGGAGCGCGGACCATCGGCCGCGATTTGTCCGTCGCGCACGCGGAATGAGTTCTTGTTTTCAACTGCCTTCCAGCCGTTCAGGCTGTGGCCGTCGAAAAGCGGAATCCAGTCGGTTTCCGCACGCAGCGTAGTGGGTAGGACGAAGAGTGAAGCCAGGAGATCACGTCTCGATATGGGCACCTTAGGGCATCCTCTTGGAAGCTGCAAATTTGGCGGAGGAAGTATATGCACGCGAAGCCCAAACAACAAGTTTAGTCCCCGCCAACGCCAAAAGGACGGCTATCTGCCTTCTGCCGCCTGCTTTCTGCCTTCTTGTGCCTCGCCATTCTGCGAGTGGTGTGGTGTAGAATCTCAAGGACTCATTCCGCTCCGCGGCGAGGCGAGAGGTCCCATGCAACGGTTGCGTGTCAGTTCTGGAAGTTTTGAATACGATGTCG
>CAZTHM010000205.1:0-7011 GCA_964613505.1 uncultured Acidobacteriota bacterium
GGGCTGGCGGCTTCGATCTATAACGAAGTCTTGCAGTTCATCCTGATCGTCGCTGGCCTGTCACCTCTCGTCTTCTTCGTCTTGCGGGAATTTCACGGCTGGCAGGGCCTGGCCGCGGCGCTCCCGCCGGAATTGCGCCACACCTGGCAGGGTCTGCCCGTGGCGAGCCCGCTCTCTTCCGCCATGGATGGCGTGGGCAATGTGGTGGGGCTGGCCTTTGTGCTCAGTTTTGGATATTGGTGCACGGACTTCCTGCTGATTCAGCGGGCGCTTGCGGCCAAGGATTTGACCGCCGCCGTGCAGACGCCGCTCATCGCTTCTGTTGCGAAGTTGTTCTTTCCCGCGCTCGTCGTGTTGCCGGGGCTCGCGGCGGTGGCGCTCTTCCCGCAGGGACTCGCCTCGCGCTACGACGTGGCGCTGCCCAACCTCATGGTGCGCTACTACGGCCACGGCCTGCTCGGCCTGGGCGTGACGGCGATGCTGGCGAGCTTTATGTCAGGCATGGCGGGCAACATCACCGCCTTCAACACGGTCTGGACTTATGACATTTACCAAGCCTACCTGGCGCGCGGCCGCTCCGACCGGCACTACCTGATCGTGGGGCGAACGGCCACCGTCGCCGCCACCGCGCTCTCCATCGCCACGGCCTACATTGTTCTGAGCTTCAACAACCTAATGGACTACGTTCAACTGCTCTTCTCGTTCTTCAATGCCCCGCTGTTTGCCACCTTCCTGTTGGGAATGTTCACGCGCTGGGCGACGCCGGCGGGCGGATTCGTGGGGCTCGTCGCGGGGACGCTCGCCGCGGGCCTCCATTACCTGGCTTACCGAGGGCACTGGATTCCCTACGGCAGTGACATGACGGCCAATTTCTATGGCGCGATTTGCGCCTGGACCGTGTGCTTTCTTGTGACCGTCGGGGTTAGTTGTGTGACGCGGCGAAAACCACTCGAAGAACTTGCCGGGCTCGTTTACGAACCACAGACAGGCCGGATGAGCTCCACTTCGAGAACAGCGTGGATTTTCGCGGGGGTTGTGGCCGTGGCGCTGGCAATCCTTAACTGGATCTTCTATTAGTTCCGTGGGCTCTCGCCCACGGCTATTCACATTCGTTCCCCTTCGGGGAACGCGTGTGGATTAGGGCGCCAACTCAGCGCGAACCAGCTCGGCGGCCTGGACGAGGTTGCGCAGCTTGGGGAACGCCAGGAAGCGCGGCGTCTGACTGAAGCCGCAATCGGGGACGAGCGAGAGTTTTTCCGGTTTGACGTATTTGAGCAGCAGGCGAATCCGCTCCGCGATGGTCTCGACTGGCTCGACGATGTGGTTCTTGACGTCCACGACTCCCGCCGCAAGTTCGCGATCGTTGGGGAAGCGCTGCCACAAATCCGCTTCCGCCATTTCGCGATTGGCAAATTCCAGGACGAATTGCTGCGCGTTCAACTCCAAGAGATCGGGGAAGAGCGGCGCGTAGGTGCGCAGGCCGATGGGGCGGGCGCGAAAATTGCCGAAGCAAAGGTGGACGGCGATCTTCGCGTCAATGCCCTGCACGGTTTCGTTGAAGACGTTGATGAAGACCGGAAGGTTTTCCTTGTAACAGGCAATCGAGGGCTCGTCGAGTTGAATGAAGTCCGCTCCCACTTTCACCAGCGCCTCGAGTTCGCACCGGACGATGGCCGAAAGCGCCCAGGCGATTTCTTCGCGGGTCTTGTAAAGCTTGCCGTCAGGAACCAACCGCCCCGCCAGAGTGTGCGGGCCGGGAACCGCCACTTTCAGCGGAGCCGAGGTTCGCCGGCGCAAGTAGCGGAATTCCTCGACGATTCCCAATCCCTCGGGGCAGGTCAGTTCACCCTCGACAGCGTATTTGGGCCGCTGATCGTGGCCGTCGGGCGGCAGCTTGCGCGCCACGAGCAGCTCGCGAATCCCTCCCAAACGTTTCGGAAAGCTCACGATGAAATCCACGCGGCGCATCTCACCGTCTGTCAGGTAATCAACTCCCGCCGCGATCTGGTCCTGGAGGGCGATTTCGACGGCGTCGTTCAATGCCTCCTCGATATCCTGCGCGCCCATTTCGCCGCGCTCGGCCGCCGCCATCACCAGATAAAACCACCCGGGCCAGGCATAACTGCCAACGGTGGTGACGGGAAGAAGTTTGGTCGGCATGTCTCACCCTGTCCTGCAAATTTCGATATTGTCAAATCGATGGTGAATTATGAATTATAAATTATGAATTATGAACCATAAACATACGACGAAAACCTTTTGTCCGCCATTCATAATTCATCATTCATCATTCATCACCATCAACTCCTAAATAAAGTCGGCGTCATACCTACAGCTTTTGCGCGCGATCGTGAAACGCCTGGAGGACCCGCTCGAATTCCTTCGCGGCCTCCTCGTCGCCGACCACATGGGGACTGGGCAGCACGTCGGGCTTGATGCCGCGGCTCACGAGTCCTTCCGCCACCTGGCACTTCAACGCGTTCATGATGGCGATGGCTCCAATCGATGAGCCCGGGCCGACGCGGTAGGGCACCGTGTCAATGTCCACCAGCGCGTCGCCGGGCGGCGTGCAGTTGTCGATGACGAGGTCGGCGATTTCAAAAAGCCGCTTGCCCGATTTGTGGCGGCCGGCGGTGGTGCGCGCGTGCTCGACCGAGGTGATCGCCATCAGCTTCATGCCGCGCGCCTTCGCTCCCAGGGCAACTTCGATGGGCACGGCGTTGATACCGGTGCTGGAAACCACCAGAAAGCTGTCCTGCGGGCCGAAACGAAAACTCTTCAGGATGACTTCCCCGAGTCCTTCGACCCGCTCGAGAAAGAGCGCTTGCCGCAGGCCGTTCGCGCCCACGACGTTATGATAAGACGTGAGCGAAAGTTCCGCGATGGGATGAAATCCTACAAAGCTCCCAATGCGCGGGAACATCTCCTCCACGGCCATGCGGGAATGGCCGGTGCCGAACAGGTGAACCCAGCCGCCGGCGGCAATCGAATCCGCGCAGATCTGGGCCGCTTGCTGAATGTTTTCTCCCTGCGTCTCGCGAATCCGCTCAACAATTTTGCCCGCCGCCTCAAGGTAGCGCAAATACGCCTGCGGTTTGGTCACGATGCTCTCCCTGCTGCAAATAAGCTTGCGAATGGAAGGTGGGATTGTACCTCAAAAAGGCAGGCTGATGATGGCGCTGGAACGTCAGCCGCCAACCACGCCTGATCCCCCTCCTTGGTAAGGAGGGGAGCAAGGAGTGATCGCCGCGTACAGCGACGGAAAGCGCCGAGACAAGTCGGGCGGCCCTACGCCAAGCTAGGAGACCACTTTGTTCTGCGCCGCGTCCCAGGTGATTTTCGTGCCGCGCTGGAGCGCGATATTGGCCAGCCAGCCGGTGCGCGCCGCCTCAAAGCCCACCTGAATCGAAGCGTTGGGAGTTTTGCGGCTGCGCACGCAGTCGAGGAAATTCTTCACGTGGTCGATGGTGCCGTCGCGCTCGGAGCGCACGAAGATCTCCGGCTTGGGCGCCATCGTCCCCGGCTCCCACTCCTTCCCCTCCGGGTAGACGGCCAGGTGGGCGCGGTCGATCTTGAGCGTCGCCTGGCTGCCGCGGAACTCAATGCCGCCGTCGTCGATGCTGTGATTGTAGGCGCCGGTGAAGGCCACCATGAAGTTGCCCGGGAATTCCAGCGCCGTGGTTACAGCGTCCGGCGCTTCCCATTTGAAGAGGTAGGTCTGCCCCGTCGTCGTGGCGGTCTGGGGCGCGGGCTGGTTCATATACCACTGGATAACATCAATCCAGTGGGTCAATAAATCGGTTAAGATGCCACCGCCGAAGTCCCAGTAATGTCTCCAAAGCGCGAATTTTTGAGGATCGAAGGGCTGGTCGGGCGCGCTGCCCAGCCAGCGTTTCCAATCGAGCTTGGAGGTGTCGATACGGGGAGGCTCGGAGGTCCACGCCAGATAATTCTGGTACCAATAAGTGTGCACGTAGATGATCTTCCCAAGCTTTCCCGAATCGACAATCTGCTTGCCGCGGATGTAATGGTCCCAGCTTCGCTGTTGCGTTCCCGTCTGCACGACGCGCTTCGTCTCCTCGACCGCGCGGATCATCTCGGCGCCTTCCTCAATCGCGTGGATGATGGGTTTCTCGAGATACGCGTCCTTGCCGGCGCGCACCGAATCCACCAGCATCTGCTTGTGCCAATGGTCGGGGCTGCCGATGAGCACGGCGTCGATATCTTTCCGGTCGAGCACCTCGCGATAGTCAAGGTAGGCCTTGGCGCCGGTGGCGGCCTGCTTGAGCGCGATCACGCGATGCGGTTCGTAAACGTCGCAGATCGCTACGATTTCATTATCCGGAAACATCTTGAACTTGCTCATCACGTCCTGGGCTCGGCCGCCCGAGCCGAGCACCGCGACACGAATGCGGTCATTTGCACCCAGCACGCGGGAGCTGCCCATGCCGCTCCAGGCCGCAACGCCCGCTGCACCGACGGCACTGTCCTTCAAAAACTCACGCCGAGAAAGGTCGTGTGGCTTCTTCATGGATTTCGGTCCTCCCTATCATTGGGGCGAGGCAACGCCTCGCCCCTACAGCACGAAAACTCATCGCGTCACTGCGACCAACTCGTCGGCTTACGGTCCCAGCGATGGCCTTTCAGTTGCGAGTGCGTTTCCTGATCCAGGGGCGGCAGATCGCTGACTGCCAAATTGCTCTCGACATGCGCGGTCTTCCGCATGCCCGGAATGACGGTCGCGACGATGGGATTATCGAGAACGAAGCGCAGCGCCATGTCGGCCATCGTCATACCTTTGGGCACGAGCGGGCGGAGCGTCTCGGCGCGCTCGACGCAGGCGTTGAGATTCTCAGGAACAAAGTAGGTGTTGCGCCAATCACCCTCCGGCCACGTGCTTTCTTTGGTCAGGGTTCCCGTCAGGGTTCCTTCGTCGAAGGGGACGCGCGCGATCACCGCCACGTCCATCTCCTTGCAAGCGGGAAACAGTTCGTCCTCCGGATTTTGGTCAAAGATGTTGTAGATGACCTGCACGGCGTCGATCAGGCCGCTGCGGACCGTCTCCGCGCCGTTCCACGGTTCCCAGCGATTAATACTGATGCCCACGGCATTAAAGAGCCCCTGGCGGCGGAGGTCTTCAACTTCCTTTACCCAGCGATGATCCTCGACCCAGGCGTCTTCCCAAGTGTGAAACTGCATGAGGTCGAAACTTTCCAAACCGGCATTGCGCAGGCTCCACGCAACGTATTTTTCGATGTGATCGGGCGGGTAACAATCGTCGAGCGTGTACTCGCGGCGGCTCGGCCACTGGAAATTCTTGGGAGGGATCTTGGTTGCCGTGTAGAGCTTTTTCCCGGGATTGGCGCGCACCAGGCGGCCGAGCAGGCCTTCACTGTGTCCGGCGCCGTATCCCCAGGCGGTGTCGAAGAAATCGCAACCCAAGTCCACCGCGCGCTGCAGCGAGCGCAGGGATTCTTCGTCGTTCGAACCCGTCCACCCTCCCATCCCCCACATGCCGACCCCGATTTCGCTGACCTTCCAACCCGTGCGGCCAAACCGCCGAAATTGCATGTCACCTGCTCCCTGCGCTCGTGTCCCGTGTTAATAACTCAGTAACTGCTTCCAAAACCGCGCCCCTTCATTGAACTCGCAGACCCGCGTTCCTGTCAACCGTTGTGACAGTCTGGAATGAACGCCGAATACGCCCGGACCCCCCAGGCAGCAGCGGCGGAAAAGCCCTCGAACCTCGGCTCGCTGCGGCGCGCCCGGCCTCGGCCTCGCGGCGTGAGAGTGGCAAGTCTAATCCCGCATCGCGCAGGACACAATTGAGAATGGCCGCCCGTTCGGGCTATATTGGATATTCGATTCTCACGAGCTAAGGAGCGGTTTGGACCAACCTTCTCGAACGGACTTGCAGACCCGCGCGCGGGAAAGCGCCTGGCCGCTCGTGGCCCTGGTATTGGCTGGCGGCGCTTTGACCTGCATGGTGTTTGTGAGACTTTCCGCGCAGTCGAGCGGAACTCCATCCACTTCTATTCCGGTTCGGTTCACGGACGTTCGCCAGGCGGCGGGCATAACCTTCCAGCAGGACGCCACCGCCACCGAGGAGAAGCAATACATTGAGACGATGGGAACCGGCCTGGGCTGGATCGACTACGACCAGGACGGCTTGTTGGATTTGTATCTGGTCCAGACGGCGGGCACGGAGTGGTACACGCCGCCGAAACCTTTGCGCTCCGCGCTCTACCACAACAACGGGGATGGGACCTTTAGCGACGTTACCGAAAAAGCCGGCGTGGGAGCGGAGGGACTCTACGGCCAAGGCGTCGCCGTCGGCGACTACGATAACGACGGCTATCCCGACCTGTACGTCATGGGCTATGGCCGCGCCATCCTCTACCACAACAACGGAAACGGCACGTTCACCGACGTCACGTCCAAAGCCGGCGTCGGCGATCAGGGCCTGTGGCCCACCAGCGCCGGCTGGATTGACTACGACCGCGACGGCCATCTCGACCTGCTCGTCTGCAATTACATCCAGTGGAATCATAAGAACAACCTCTGGTGCGGAGAGAAGCGGGCGGGCTACCGCGCCTACTGCCATCCCGACAATTACCGCGGCCTGAAATTGAAGCTCTACCACAGCCAGGGCGACGGGACCTTCGCCGACGTGAGTGACAAGTCCGGGATCGGGGCGCCGGAAGCCAAGGGCATGGGCGTGGTCACGGCGGACCTCAACCAGGACGGCTGGCCCGACCTCTTCATCGCCAACGATACGTGGCCGAATTTCCTGTTCATCAACAACCATAACGGAACTTTTCGCGATGTCTCCTTCAGCTCGGGCGTCGCTGCGAGCGAAGACGGCAAGTACGAGGCGGGCATGGGCACCGATGCCGCCGATGTGGATGGCGACGGCTGGCTGGATATTTACGTGACGCACCTGGATTTCGAACTCAACCGGCTCTACCGCAACAATCAAGACGAGACGTTCGACGATGTCACCTACTCCTC
>CAZTHM010000206.1:0-2189 GCA_964613505.1 uncultured Acidobacteriota bacterium
GACCAGCTCCTCCGTGAAGCCAAGAAGCGGGCGGCGGAGCGGGGGACGACATTAACGGCGGTTATTGAGGACAGTCTGCGCCAAGCCCTTGCCCGCCGTGAGCCCTCGCGCCGGCGGCGGAAGTTCCGTTTTCCCACCTTCAACGGAGGAGGGGGGTTACAGCCGGGCGTGGATTTGGATAATTCGGCGGCGCTTCTCGACATCATGGAAGGGCGGAATGGTACTGATTGACGTCAATATTATGGTTTATGCCCACCGGCCGGAGTCGCCCCGTCATCACGAGTTTCGGCGTTGGTTTGAAGTGCAAGTGGAATCTGACGAACCGTTTGGAGTCTCCGACCTGGTGATGTCCGGATTTCTCCGTATTGTGACCCATCCGCGAATCTTTGACGTGCCGACATCGCTGGAGGAGGCGCTCCACGTCGTCGCCAGGCTTCGCGCACAACATAATTGCGTTTGGGTCAAGCCCGGCCCGCGGCATTGGGAAGTATTCGAGAAGCTTTGTCTGACCGTGGGCGCCAAGGGGAACCTTATTCCCGACGCCTACCTGGCCGCCTTGGCGATTGAGTCAGGGAGCGAGTGGATCACCACCGACCGCGACTACAGCCGTTTTCCCGGGCTCCGCTGGCGGCACCCGCTTGATTGATGCCTCTGTGGCTTAGGCCTATTAGAGTAAGGAGTTCATCCAATGTTCAATCGGCGTTTGCTTAAGTTACTCTGCCTTTCAGGACTGATACTTGGTGTCTGGCTTCGCGCCCAGGATGCTCCGCCCAGCATTGTCTCGGAGGGCGTGCCCGCGGTCCCCGCCGAACTCCGCGCGCGTATGAACCAGTATATGAACATGCGCGCGGCGGTTTTTGCTGACTGGCACCCGCGGGAGCGGTCGATGCTGATCCTCACACGCTTCGGCGACACGATGCAGGTGCATTCCGTGCAGGCTCCCGGGGCGTATCGCAAGCAACTTACGTTTTTTCCGGACCGCGTGCTGGATGCGACGTTTTCGCCCTCTGCTGATAAGAACTACTTTCTATTCGGAATGGACACAGGGGGCGCCGAGTTTTACCAGTTCTACAAGTTCGACCCCTCCGACGGCTCCGTGAGGTTGTTAACCGACGGAAAATCGCGCAACACGGGAATGCTCTTCAACCATCGCGGCACGCAGGCCGCTTACATGAGCACGCGGCGGAATGGCCGCGACAATGATCTCTATTGGGTCGACCCGGGGAATCCCTCTACCGAGAAGCGCGCGCTCGAGCTGAAGGGCACCTGGGTTCCCCTCGACTGGTCCCCGGACGATTCCCGCCTCCTGTTAATGGAGCAGATTTCCATCAATGAAACCTACCTCCATCTCTTTGACCTCGCGAGTGGGCGCGCCGAACCTCTGACCCCGCCGGGGGCGGAGAAAGTCGCTTACGGCAATGCCCGGTGGTCGAAGGACGGCACGGGATTTTTCGTGATCACGGACCGCGGGTCGGAATTTCAGCGCCTCAACTATTACGACTTTGCCGCGAAGGCGTTCACCTCGCTCACCGACAACATCCCCTGGGACGTGGAGGACCTGGACCTCTCGCCGGACGGCCGGATTCTTGCCTTCACTATCAACGCCGACGGCGTCAGCGAACTTCACCTGCTCGACACTCGCACGCGGCGCGAACTCCCCCCGCCCCGCCTTCCTAAAGGCCAGATCTCAAATTTGAAGTTTCGTCTCCAAGGGTCAGAGCTGGCCTTCAATCTCAACTCCGCCAAGTCTCCCAGCGATGTCTATTCTTACGCGCTAGACTCGAAGCGTCTCGAGCGATGGACGTTCAGCGAGACGGGCGGCCTGAATCCAGAAATCTTCCAGGAGGCGGAACTCATCCACTACCCAACCTTCGATCAGGTGGCGGGCAAACCGCGTACGTTGGCCGCATTCGTCACGCGGCCTCCTGCGAAGTTCAAACCGCCTTTTCCGGTAATCATTGACATCCATGGCGGTCCCGAAGGTCAGTCCCGGCCGGGCTTCCAGGGCCGCTACGACTACTTCATGAATGAAATGGGCATCGCGCTGATTGAGCCCAACGTGCGCGGCTCAACGGGCTACGGCAAGTCCTTCACCAAGCTGGACAATGGCTTCCTGCGTGAGGACACCGTCAAGGATATCGGCGCGTTGCTCGACTGGGTTGCGATCCAACCCGACCTGGACACGAAGC
>CAZTHM010000206.1:2199-7008 GCA_964613505.1 uncultured Acidobacteriota bacterium
ATCGCGGTGATGGGCGGCTCGTACGGCGGCTACATGTCGCTCGCCACGATGACGCATTTCAGCGACCGCCTGCGCTGCGGCATCGACATCGTTGGAATCGCGAACTTCGTCACCTTGCTGGAGACCACCCAGGAGTACCGGCGCGACTTGCGGCGAGTCGAGTACGGCGATGAGCGCGATCCAAAGATGCGGGAATTTCTTTTGAGCATCTCTCCACTTACCAACGCCGGCAGCATCCGCGTGCCCATGCTGGTTGCAGCGGGCCAGAATGATCCCCGCGTTCCCTACACCGAGTCCGAGCAGATCGTCAAAGCCGTGCGCTCGACCGGCGGCCAGGTCTGGTACGTTCTGGCCAAGGACGAAGGGCACGGCTTCGCCAAAAAGCCCAACGCTGATTACGTTTGGAACGCGATCGCGATGTTTCTGAATCAGTTCCTATTGAAATAGGGCGGGGAAGTGGCGCCCTCAATCCAGGATCTGGCGGAGGTGGTGCGCCAGATGCTGGACATAATCCCGCGCCAGAAATTCCAGCGTCACGGCCTCCTTGCCATCCAGTGAACAGAGGTTCGCGCGCTTGTCTTCTGGAACATGAGAGATGACGTGAAGGAGATGACGATTGAATCCCTCCCACGACTGAATCATGACCTTCCAGGATTCCTGCTGGTATTGCTGTGCGCCGACCCAAAGTTCCTGCTTGTAGCCAGGCAGAGATATTCGGGGTTCGAGCTGCATGCGAACAAACCGCTGGTGATTGTTCGACGCAGAGTCAATCAGGTGGCCGAGGATTTCTTTTTTCGACCACCTGCCCGGACCGGGACGTGTCCCAGCTTCAGAATCGGAGAACTTGTTCAGTCGTTCCGGAGTCTCATCCAGGATGGTCTTGAAATTCTCCAGCACGTTGTTCATGGTGCTCCTCTTTTCGTCGTGCGCAATCAGATTCCGTCAACGTCAGTATAGCCTTCGAGAACTTCCCGGCGTCGGGTATCATAGAGATGCAGTAAGTTCAGGGTTCGATTCAGGCTTGGGATTAATATGCTGAAAATCCGCATTCTCGGCGTGCCGCTCGACCTGGGGCAGGGACGGCGAGGGGTGGACATGGGGCCTTCGGCGGTGCGCGCCGCGGGATTAAATTCCGCGCTGAAGAGCTTGGGACACCAAGTTGAAGACGCCGGCAACATCCATGTCAAGATTGCCGAGGAGCAGCACTTCGGCGACCGTCGCGCCAAGTACTTGCACGAGATCGCCGAGACCAGCCAGGAAGTGGCGCACCGCGTCTACCAGACTTTGGAGGCGGGATGCTTTCCGCTGTCCCTGGGCGGGGACCATTCGGTGGCGATTGGAACGCAAGCAGGAGCCGCGAAATTTTTCCGTGACCGAGACCAATCCATCGGGTGCGTCTGGTTTGATGCCCATGCGGATATGAACACGCCCGACAGCAGCCCCAGCGGCAACGTCCATGGCATGCCGTTTGCCGCCACCCTCGGCTTGGGCGCGGAGTCGCTGACGAACATCTTCGGATTCTCCCCCAAGATCAAACCCGAGAAGTGCGTCCTGATTGGCGCGCGCGATCTCGATTCACGCGAGCGCCGCCTGGTGAAGGATTCCGGCGTACATGTCTTTACCATGCGCAATATCGATGAACAAGGTATGCGCGCCGTGATGGAGAAGAGCCTGGCGCTTGCCAATACGGATACCGTCGGGTTCGTCGTCTCGTTCGACATGGACGTCGTGGACCCCGATGAGGCGCCCGGTGTGGGTACTCCGGTTCCCGGCGGCATCACCTTCCGCGAAGCTCATCTGGCGATGGAAATGATTGCCGACAGCAAGAAGATGGTGGCCATGGAACTGGTCGAGATCAATCCCATCATCGACGTTCACAATAAGACCGCGACCCTGGGCGTCGGTTTGGTGAGCTCGGCGCTGGGGAAGAAGATCCTGTGAGCAAAAAGATCCGCGTGGGGATTCTGTTCGGCGGGCGCTCCGGCGAGCACGAAGTCTCACTCACTTCCGCCGCGTCGGTGCTGAAAGCGCTCGATCCGAATCGCTATGAAGTTGTGCCGATCGGCATCACGCGCGAAGGGAAGTGGCGAGTCGGCGCGGCGGGCGACAAATTGCTTCCGGGTGTTTTGGAAAACGGCAAACCGGTGGCGCCGTCGGTTGATCCCTCGGGCCCCAAACTCATTCCGTTGAACGCTGAATTGTCTCCCGCCGTCCGGCAAGGGCCCGAGGTTGACGTTATCTTTCCGGTTCTGCACGGCACCTTCGGAGAAGACGGCACGGTGCAGGGACTGCTCGAACTCGCGGGCGTTCCTTACGTGGGCGCGGGCGTGCTGGGCTCAGCGGCGGGCATGGACAAGGACATCATGAAGAAGCTCTTCCGTGACGCTGGGCTCCCGGTGGTTCCGTGGCTGGTGTTTTTGCGCAGCGAATGGGAAGAAGAACCGGCGCGCCTGGCGCGGCGGATTGGCCGGGAGATTCGTTATCCCCTTTTCGTCAAGCCGGCGAATTTGGGCTCATCGGTGGGGATCAGCAAGGTCCGGCAAGCGCGCGAACTAGCTGCCGCGATGAATCTCGCCGCGAGCTTTGACAGGAAAACCCTGGTGGAAAAGGCTGTGGACGCGCGGGAGATTGAGTGCTCGGTGCTTGGTAACGACCGCCCTGAGGCCTCGGTGGCGGGAGAGGTCATCCCCGTCAATGAGTTTTATGACTACGAAGCTAAGTACGTCAAGGAAGGCTCGGAGCTGATCATCCCTGCCCGGCTCACGTCTCGCCAGATGAAGCAGGTCCAGCAATTCTCGATTCGTGCTTTCCAGGCCGTTGATTGTGCCGGGATGGCGCGTGTGGATTTCCTCCTTGACCGGATAAAGGGGAAGTTGTTCGTCAACGAAATCAACACCATCCCTGGTTTTACTCCTATCAGTATGTATCCCAAGCTCTGGGAAGCCAGCGGGCTCCCGTATCCACGACTGGTGGACCGCCTGATCGAATTGGCCTTCGAGCGTCACCGCGAAAAGACCCGTACGCAATACACCTTCTCAATTCCCCGATAGTCCCATTCTTTTCGCTCTTGACATCGGTCAGGCAAATATGCTATTTAACTATCTGGTTAGTTAAATGAGTCTACGGCCGAAATCCAAGTCGAAGCCCTTTGCGGCCCGGCACCGGAAGGCAGCGGAAACGCGCGCTGCCATCCTGCGCGCCGCCGCGGACATCTTCTCCCGGGCGGGCCTGGCCGGAGCTCGCACGGACGCCATCACACAGGCAGCGCGCGTCAACAAGGCTCTGCTTTACTACTACTTCAAAAGCAAGGACGGCCTTTACAGCGCGGTTCTGGAAGATCACCTAGGAGAGTTTTCCGAGCGAGCGCAGGAAATCCTCGCCTCGCGCGATTCGGCTCGCGCCGTAGTTCTCCGTTATGTGAGCATGCACTTCGATTTCATCAGTGCCCGGCCTTACTATCCGCCTCTGTTCCAACGCTTCATGATGACGGGGGGCAGAACTTTCCAGCGCCTGGCGCGGAAGTATTTCGTCCCTGTCGGGCGCGCGTTCATCGCAGTGATTGAGCGGGGGGCGCGCGCGCGTGAGTTCAGGCGAGTGGATAGCCGCCATATGGCCATTTCGCTGGTAGGGCTGACGGTGTTTTATTTTGTTAGCGCGCCTGTTACCAGGCTGGTGGGACGATTCGATCCGTACGCGGCTCGGAGCCTGGCGCGTCGGAAAGAGGAAGTCCTGAGGTTCGTCCGTTACGGTCTCTTTCGCGACCCGGAGGCGCGCCTGCCATGAAACGCAAACTTCCTATCGCGATCTTGATCCTGGCCGCCATGGCGGCGGGCGTCTATTGGCGAACCCGCGCCCGTCCCCGTGAGGTGCTGCTCACCGGGATCGTGACCACGGAGGATGTGATAGTCAGCTCCCAGATCCAGGGTCGGTTGGCGCTGCTGTCGGTCAAAGAGGGTGACACTGTCACGGCAGGGCAGTTGGTGGCGATGATTGACCCCGAGGAGTTGCGCGCCGACCGCGCGTATTACGCGCACACGGAAGAAAACGCTTTCGCGCAGGTTCAGGCGGCCGAAGCGGAACTGAAGTTTCAGGAGGCCCAAACCCGCGACCAGATCCGGCAGGCGGAAGCCGCGATGGCAGCGACGGAAGCGCAACAGGCCGAGTCTGCCGCGGCGCTCGAGCGCGCTCGTCTGGATTTCGAACGCACTCAGGGGCTTTACAAGCAGGACATCGTCGCCGTCAGCCTGCTCGACCAGGCACGCACGACTTTTGATGCGAGTAAAGCGCGCGTCGAGTCACTGCGCAAGCAGGTGGAGGCCCAGCGCGCGGCGGTGGCGCTCGCCCGCTCCACGGCGGAGCAGATTGCCGTTCGCCGCAGCCAGCTCTTGGCCGGGCAGCATCAATGGGCGGCGATGGGGGCGCAGAAAACTCGCGCTCAGGTCCGGTTGGGTTACACGGAAATCCGCGCGCCCATTCCGGGAATCGTCGCGTTGCGGGCGGCGCGCCAGGGAGAAGTTGTCAATCCCGGCCAGGCGATCCTGTCGCTTATTAACCCTGACGATCTCTGGGTCCGCGCCGACGTCGAGGAGAGTTTCATCGATGGTATTCGGCTCGGTGACCGAATGCAGGTCCGCTTGCCTTCCGGCGTCGAGCGCACCGGGGCCGTATTCTTCCGCGGTGCGGACGCGAGCTACGCCACGCAGCGCGATGTCAGCCGGACCAAGCGCGATATCAAGACTTTTGAAATTCGCCTGCGTGTGGACAACAGCGATCGCCGCCTGTGGCCCGGGTTGACAGCCTTTGTGACGC
>CAZTHM010000207.1:0-6997 GCA_964613505.1 uncultured Acidobacteriota bacterium
CACCATTCACTGTTTCTTAAATCCGTCCATCATCTTCACGAACCGGTCGAACAAATACGCCGAGTCGTGCGGGCCGGGTGAGGCTTCGGGATGATACTGCACGCTGAAGAGCGGCAGCGTCCGGTGGCGCAGGCCCTCGAGTGTATCGTCGTTCAAATTCCGGTGCGTCAGCACAACTTCGTTGGCATTGAGCGAATCGGGGTCCACGGCGAACCCGTGATTCTGCGCGGTGATTTCGACCTTTTCAGTTTCCAGGTCCATAACCGGGTGATTGCCGCCGTGATGACCGAACTTCAGCTTATAAGTTTTCCCGCCGAGCGCCAGCCCCACGATTTGATGGCCGAGGCATATCCCGAAGATGGGCACGCGCCCGAGCAGGTCACGCACGGCGCGCGCCGCATACTCGACTGGTTCGGGATCGCCCGGGCCGTTCGAGAGGAAAACTCCGTCCGGTTTCAATTCCATCACTTCGCTTGCCGAGGTTTTTGCCGGCACCACAGCGACGTGGCAGCCTACGTCCACGAGTCGTCGCAAGATGTTCTGCTTGATCCCGTAGTCGAACGCCACCACGCGGAACCGCGCCGGTGGCCGCGCCGGTTCGCCGCCGTGAAGGAAGTCCGCCGAAGGTTCGGTCCAGTCGTAACGCGAAGCTGTCGTGACGCGGCTGGCGAGGTCGAGCCCGACCATGCTTGGTGAAGCCTTGGCTTTGGCGACCAAACTGGACTCATCGCCGTCAACCGTCGAAATCACGCCGCGCATCGCGCCGTGCTTCCGCAGATGAAGGACCAGGGCTCGTGTATCGATGTCGGAGATGACCGGCACGCCGTATTGCGCCAGGAAATCCGAAGTGCCCGCCTGCGAGCGCCAGTTGCTGGCCAGTTGGCTCAACTCGCGGACCACCAGCCCTTCGGCGTAGGGGCGCGCCGATTCGGAGTCGAGCGAATTCGTTCCATAGTTGCCGATGTGGGGGTAGGTCAGGATGACGATCTGGCCGGCGTAGGAAGGGTCGGTGAGGATTTCCTGGTAGCCGGAAAGAGAAGTATTGAAAACGACCTCGCCAAAACGCTCGCCCAGGGCGCCGTCGCCGCGCCCCCGGAACACTCGACCGTCTTCCAAGGCGAGAATCGCCTCCATGGAATCCCCGCTAACGCACGCTGCCTGCGCATGCAAAAGCTGTCAGCTTTCAGCTATCAGCACTCAGCAAGATGAGCAGACCTGAGAACTGATAACTGACATCTGATAACTGGTTCTATTCCACCGGCCCGAACTGGCTGAAAGGCCAGTACACGAACACCGCCTTGCCGTATATGTATTTCTGCTCGACCGTGCCCCACGTCCGGCTGTCGTTTGACGATGCCCGATGATCCCCCATCACGTAATAGTGGCCGGGCTCGACATAGGTCGGAGGACAACTCTGGCGGTCGAGACCGGCTGGCGGAAGATAGGGTTCCGTCAACGGTTTTCCGTCGATGGTAAGCTGTCCGTCGATTACGGCGACCCGCTCACCCGGCAGTCCGACAACTCGCTTGATATACGATTTCGATGGGTCGCGCGGATACCAGAAGACTACAATGTCGCCGCGCTGGATGGGCTCGAACCGATAAAGGAACTTGTTGATAAAGATCCGCTCGTGGTCGGAAAGCCGCGGCGACATGCTGGTACCTTCCACCTGCACAGGCTGATAGAGGAAAAAAATCACGATGAAAGCCAGGAGAAGTGAAAGAACAAGATCCCGCAACCAGTAGCGGGTTTCAAAAAAGCGGCGCCGCGGCTCTGGAGCAGCCGCGCGTGGGTCGTTCGTGGTGGGCTGGACTAGGTTGATGCCCTGCATCGCCTCCGCAAAATCAATTTATATCACAGTTTGTTCGAACGTGCCAGAGCGCGATTCTGTCTGCGAGTGCGGCTTGCGAAAGGCTTTGCCTCTCGACGCTGTTTGATACAATGCCGTTCGGGATCGCCGCATGACTTTGCCGCAGGAGTCGTTTGCCCTCATCATTCCGGCGCTGAACGAAGCTGACTCCATTGGCGTGCTGCTCCGCCAGCTTCCCCCGCTCTTCGCGCAGACCGTCGTGGTGGATAACGGCAGCGAGGACGCGACCGGAGAAGTTGCGCGCACCGCCGGCGCGCAGGTTGTCCGAGAGCCGAGACGCGGATACGGGCGGGCGTGTCAGGCCGGGATTGCCGCACTCCGATCCGAGATCACCGCCATCGTTTTCATGGATGCTGATCTTTCCGACGACCCCGCCGATGCCAGCCGCTTGACCGAAACGCTCGTCGCGGGCGGTTGGGATCTGGTGATCGGTTCGCGCGTCCTCGGAAATCCGGAACCGGGTTCGTTGACGCCGGTGCAGCGCTTTGGCAACTGGCTGACCACTCGCCTGATCCGCTGGATTTGGAAAGTGCCTTTCACCGACCTCGGGCCGTTGCGGATCGTTCGCCGGGACGGCCTGAGACGGCTCGACCTCCGCGATTGCGACTTCGGTTGGAATGTTGAAATGCAGGTGAAAGCCGCCCGTCTCGGGTTCAGGATGACTGAAATTCCGGTGAGCTACCGGCGGCGGAGATTCGGAAAGTCGAAGATCTCCGGGACAGTGATCGGCAGCGCCTGTGCGGGAGCGAAGATTCTTTGGACGATTCTCCGCTGCTGGCGAGAGTAGCTTTCCACCCCCCGAAGTGGCCCGGGTTAAGCAGATTTTTCGGGCTGAATTCCTGCGATTTCGCGAAGCTGTTTTTGGTCCTGCTTTTGGGCAATAAAAGTGGTTTGAATCTCCCCTGGAAAACGCCCCAATCCGTGGTTGCTTTTTTGTGCGGATTACGCTAAAAGCTGACAATTGCGTTCCGACCTCACAAACTCGCTCCAAAGACAGAGTATGAGCAAGTTGAAATCCAGCCGATTTGGCGTGTCGAAATTCAGCCTGGTTTTCGCGCTGATTTTCGCCATTCCGCGCCCTTGTGGCGCACAAGAGGCCCCCGCGCCCCCCGCGATAGAAATGGCGCCAGCCGCTGGCCCAAATCTAGTGAAGGAATCGGAACCCTACTGGACCAATCGCGGTCGTTGGACTTTCGGCTTCCAGGTGGGATACATAGTCGAGAACGACATCCCCAAAAACGTTTCGCATATCAACCTGCTCATCGCTCAACCACAGATCGGCTTGATCGTGAAGGACTTCCGCCGCGGGCCGGTGCGCCGCTTTGAGATTCTTGACGAAGGCATTCTGGGCAGTTCCGTTCATCCCGGCGGGCATCTCATTGGCCACTCGCTGCTATTCCGTTTCGACGGAAAGCCCCGCGGGCGAGTGGTGCCGTTCTTTGACATGGGAGCAGGCATGATGCACACCACGCTCGATTTGCGCGCGCCGGAACTGACTGGCCACCTCCAGTTCCTGCCGCAGGCCGGCCTGGGCATCCAGTATTTCTTCAGCCCGCAGCGCGCCTTCGTGGTCGAGTATCGCTACGCTCACATGTCCAACGCCAGCATCGAGCCGCCCAACCACGGATTCAACGGGAGCATGTTGACGATCGGGTTCCGCTGGCTGCGCCGGCCACGCGCCGATGCCCCACGGGCTGTGTCTCGTTCCCGGAATCCCTTCCGCTACCTTCTCGGGTCAAACAGAGCCGGGGGAAAATCATAAATAGGCCCAGTTTCGAGTTTCCATTTTCCAGTTTCTCTTCTTCAGTTTTGCGCTGACGGGCGGGACTACTCGTGGGACTCTCTTACTTTTTCTGCGGCGTGACGGTCGAGAGGCTTATTCTCGATGCGCACTGCGTGTTCCAAGGTCTCGAGCAGCCGGCGCTGTTCGCGGTTGAGATTCTTGGGGACCACGACGTGCACGCTGACAAACAAATCGCCCGGGCCACGTCCGTCGAGGCTGGGGAATCCCTTCCCTCTCAAGCGGAATACCGAGCCGGATTGGGTTCCTTCCGGAATCCGCAGGCGCTCCGGGCCACGCAGCGTGGAGACCTTGATTTCCGCTCCTAGCGCCGCCTGAACAATTGAGATTGGGATGGTGCAGTAAAGGTCGCTTCCCTGGCGCAAAAAGAACGGATGCTCGTGTACTTTCAAGACTACGTAGAGATCGCCGGGCGATCCGCCCTGGTAGCCCGCCTCGCCTTCGCCGCTCACTCGCAGCCGGGTCCCATCGTCGACGCCGGAGGGAATCTTCAGGGACAGAATCTTCTCTTTTCGCAAGCGTCCCTCGCCCCTGCAATCCGGGCAAGCTTCGCGGATTACCTGTCCCACGCCACTGCATTGCGGGCAGGTGCGCGCGATGGTGAAGAACCCCTGCTGCGTGCGGATCTGCCCGCGTCCGCCGCAGGCCGAGCAGATGACCGGTTCGCTTCCCTTCTTGGCACCACGGCCATTGCAGCTCGCGCAGTTTTCCCAACGCGGGATTTTGATCTTGGTGTCGAGGCCCGTCGCTGCTTCCTCGAATCCAATCTCCAGGTCATATCGCAGATCCGCGCCGCGCTGCGCCCGGCCGCGTTGGGCGCGCCCGCGTCCGAAGATGTCGCCGAAACCGAAAAACTCTCCAAAGAGATCTTCGAAATCTGAAAAGACGGTGGAGGAAAAATCGGGCGAGTATCCACTGCCCGTTGAGAAGGCAGCGTGGCCGTAACGGTCATAGGCGGAGCGCTTCTGCGGGTCGGCGAGAACGCTGTAGGCCTCGGTGATTTCCTTGAATCTCTCCTCGGCCTCTTCTTTGGTTTCAGGATTGCGATCCGGGTGGTGCTGCATGGCGAGCTTACGGTAGGCGCTTTTCAACTCCTGCTCGCCTGCGTTGCGTGTGACACCCAGAACGTCGTAATAATCCCGCTTGTGACTCAAGCGAAAACCTCAGTTCTGTGCTACTCCCGGTGCCAGCCTCGGTTTGCCGGGGAGCGGCGAGCGTGGTGATCGAATGTGACGCCGGTTATAGACCGGCGTTGCAGCCCACCTTCTTGTGACCTTGCTGCAACGCCTGTCACTATGTCGAATTCGTTTCCCGGTCGGACTACTCCGACGGATCCAGCGCGGCAGCGGTCTTGTGCGCGACAGCTACCTTGACGATGGCCGGCCGTAGCAGCCGTTGTTTCAAGCGATAGCCGCGCTGAAGTTCTTCCACGATTTCCTGGTCGCGATGGTCCGGTGAGACGACGGTTTCCACCGCCTGATGGAGGTGGGGGTCGAAAATCTTCCCCACCGTCTCGACCGGGGCCAGGCCCGCACGGCCCAGCACGTCCAGCAGGTCGCGATAGATCAGCTCCATGCCCTTGTAGAACTCTGTAGGGATATTGGGATCGCGATGCCCCAGGGCGCGCTCAAAGCCGTCCAAGGTGGGCAGCAGAGCGCGGATCAGATCCGCTGTCGCGTGGTGCAGGAAGTCTTCCTTGTCGCGCTGCGTGCGTTTGCGGAAGTTCTCCAGTTCCGCCTGCTTGCGCAGCAGGCGGTCGTAGAGCGCGTCTCTTTCGGCCGTCAGTTTTGCGTACGCCGCTGCGAGATCGGCGGCGACGTCGGCAGGGGCTGCGGCCGGGGTCTCCGGTGGTGACCCGCTATCAGGTTTTTCACTCGCCTCTTCTTGAGGCGGGATGATGGATTCCTTCTCGTTTTCCATATCGAATCGATTGTACAACATTCCGCCGCCGCGGCGACTGCGCCGCCGCGCCCGGCAGGCGCTCCGCGCTCCACCCGCCAAGCGGATGGACTCTTAATTGGCGCTCAGGAGTTTGCTGCAAAGGTGAGCGATGTAATCCACCGTGGTGATGGCGCGGTCATACTCCATGCGCGTCGGGCCGACGACCCCCAGCGCGCCCACGACGCGCTCGCGGTAGCGGTAGGGCGCTACAATCACGGTGCAGTGCTGCATTTCACTGGCGGCATTTTCATGCCCGATGACGATTTGAACTCCCGCCCGAGTCGAATCCAGGCAGGCGGTCAGGATCTTTACCAGCTTGGCTTTTTCCTCGAACGCCCGCAGCAATTCGCCGAGAGTGCCAGCATCCTCAAACCCCGGCT
Organism: uncultured Acidobacteriota bacterium; assembly: GCA_964613505.1. Lineage (GTDB taxonomy): Bacteria > Acidobacteriota > Terriglobia > UBA7540 > UBA7540 > CAZTHM01. The sequence goes on from CAZTHM010000207.1 coordinate 5,993, forward strand.
GGCCCAGGATGCGCGCCGTGCCGTCCACAAAGAGCGGCCCGGGTTCCTCCCCGCCCAGCGCGCCGACCTCGAAGAGCGAGGCAATCGTGGAGACCATGCGATCGTAAATGGTCTTCATCGCTTCCAGGCGCTTGAAGATCTCCATCCGAATCATCCGCAGCGACCAGCCGCGAAATTCCGCGTTCAGGAACTCCGTCGCGCGGTCGAACTCTTCCTGCGTGAAATCTTCTTCCAACTGAATAACCTTATTTTCGATAAGATCTGGTTTAGAAACTATCACTGCCAGCACGCGGCGCTCTGGCAGCCGCACAAACTTGATGTGCTCCAGCAGTTTCTCCTCGAGCCGAGGCCCGAGAACCACGCCGACATTGCGGGAAACCTCCGAAAGGACCTTTGAGGTCTTCACCATCAGTCGCTCGGGACTCTCGGTCTGGCTGTTAAGCGACTGGTCGATGTAACGCTCGGTCTCGCTTCCCAGGCGGGTGGTTTCCGCCATGCAGTCCACGTAATAGCGATAGGCCTTGTCGGTCGGAACCCGCCCGGCGGAAACGTGGGGCTGAAAGAGGAAGCCGCCGTCTTCCAGTTCCGCCATCACATTGCGAATCGTCGCCGAACTGAGCGGCTCGCGCAGATACTCGGCCACCACCTTCGATCCTACGGGAACCCCGGTCGAAACAAAGAGCCGCACGACCGCCCCAAGGATTTCCCCTTGCCGCTTTTCCAGTTTGCCTTCGTTGCGCATCACGACACTAACTCGCGCTATTTCAAAGAATTAGAGATAGTTCTAAGCTTCATTCTATTCCGCCGGCCAACTCGTGTCAAGGCGCCCTGCGCAATGGTAGTGTCTCAGTTTCCTACCCGTAGAGGCGAATTTACCTCGCCAGGTGGCGGCGTAAAGCCGCCTCTACATCGAACTGAGACACTACCTGCGCAATTGGATTGCACGTCGGCTGTTCTCGTTCAGAATGATGGGTGACACTCTGAGGTAGAGTGTCACGATGCAGA
>CAZTHM010000208.1:0-6918 GCA_964613505.1 uncultured Acidobacteriota bacterium
GCGCAGCCACCTCTACCGCAAGATGAAGTCGCTGGGCATCGCCACCGGCGAGTAGCGGCCGACCCCGCATCAGCTTGGAGCGGTATTTCAATTATAGTTAACATGGCGGTTGGGATGAGCGGCTGCCGAAAGGAGCCGACGCTCATGATGAGGGTTGGAAATCGGGCTTTCCGCCCGACGTATCGAACCTTGGCCGGCCAAAGCATGCCAAGAATCGTGCACAAACGTACCGTGTTTGACCGTTTCAGGGGGCTAGTCGGTCGATTACTGCTCAACTAGCCTGGCATTTTGGCCCTCCCAAAGCTGCTAGGTGCTGTCGTTTCAAATACATACCAGCTTAAGGTGCCAAAAAACAATCTTTTTGGTCTCCCCGGCACCGCAAGCCGCTTTGTCCCGCCCCCATTTGCCCGTTCCTAGATAGTGAACAGTCGACCATCTGAAATCCGGCCTCCGCCAAGCCTTTCCCCCATCCGCTCCGATTCCGGACAGATAGGGAGCAGTCACTAGGCTAATGACATAGCACACTCTGGGTGAAAAGTCAAGAGACAAATTGCCCCAATCGCTGTTTTTTTTCGAGCCGACAGGACTTGCCCCCGGACGCAGAGAGGAGGCCGGAAGTCAGGGCAGCGGCGGGGTGTAGCTGAAGCGGTCGATGTGGAAATAGCGAGGCGTATCCTTTGTGGCCGGGCCGCCCCAGCCCGAGCTGTTCGTGCCCCAGTGGTTGATCATGATGTAGGCCGCTGTGCTGGGCACGTTCGTGGTGTGGGGGGCGCCCCTCTGAACACCGTCGACGAAATACGTGATGCTCCCCGGTGCCCAGACGAACCTGTAAGTATGGATTGCACTCCAGGGATTGAAACTCGAGAGGTAGGTTGCTGTTTCCTCGTCGGCGGTAGGAGCCGTCCTGGGACGGGTATTAAACCAATTGACCATCCAGAGCCGGTCGCTGTTCAGGGCGGAGAACTCGAAGTCGATCTCGGTCTGCGAGTTGTTGACGTAATTGAATCCCGCCGAGACGCTGCCGGAGATGGGCTGGCCGTCTGTGGGGTTCCCGTAGACATCAAGCGGAGTGGAAGCCGTGGAGGACATGCGCATCCTCCACTCGTAGGTCCCATAGCCGCATTTGGCCACGCTATAGATGAGGGCGCCGGAGGAAATCACGCCGTTGGGGTTGCCGTCCACCGGGCCCTTGGCTTGGTCCAGCTTCAGCTTCAGCCAGCCGTTGCCCAAGCTGACGTTGGCTGGAACGTAGTAGCCCCTGTGTACGCCTGCAATGTAGCCCGGCGCCTGCCCATTGGCGACGACCCAGATGTTGGGATTCACCACCGTCCCGTTAAAATCCTCGGACCAGGCCGTGCAGGAATTCTTGCCGGGCGGCGCCGCGCTGGCCACAGTCGTGAGGGTGAGCAACACCAGCAGACTGATGAAGTAAGCTCGGAGTCTCATGCCGCTCCCACCCTTTCCCGACTCTCGCCCCGGGATTTCATAATGATTTGCGCCCAGACAGAAGACCTTTTTCGCAACTCCTACCTTGACTTGCCTGTCCGGAAGTTCTCCGTAACCTCAACATACGCCACTAATTGACCAAGGTCAATAGCACATTTGGGGGAGTTCCGGAGTTCCTGGCACGCGATGGGCTGGCCGGCCCTATCTCCCGATGATGTACCGCCCCGGATCGATCTCCTCGCGCAGGATCCTCAATTCTTCCCCTGCTGGAGGCCGAGTCTCGCCCATGTCCGGCGCCGGCGGCACGTCAAACTCCGTATTTTCATTGACTTGCGGCAAACTCACGCCCGGGTGGAGGCTCTCGATCTGCATGCGTTTGGTTTCGGGGTGAAAGCTCATGACCGCGAGATTGGTAATGACCCGGTAGGGGCCGCAGCCGCTGGGTAGTCCTGCCGCCTCGCGGGCGCCGGGGCCGGTCAGGTACCCGGGCGTCGTGAGGAAGTCGAGTTTCTTGACGAATCGCCGCCGGTCGTGGGGCGTCAGAACCATCATCCGCCAGCAGAAGCTTGCCAGGTCGTCGGCGCCGCCGCTGCCGGGCAGGCGGACCTTCGGTTTGTGGTAGTCGCCCACCACGGTCGAGTTCAGGTTGCCGTAGGCGTCGATCTGCGCCCCGCCCAGGAAGGTGTAATCCATCAGGCCGCGCTGGCAGGTCTCCATGATCTCGCACATGCTCGAAGCCATGAGGGCGCGATGGAAGCTGCGCGAGTCGCCCACGGAGATCGGCATACGCGGCAGAAGCGGCGCGAGGCCCCCGGACTCGAAGGCGATGACGAGGTCTGGGGCGTGAGTCTTCTGGGCGAGCATGGCCGCGGCGCAGGGCGCGCCCGTCCCGACGGCCACGCTGGCGCCGTTTTCGAGCGTTCGCGCCGCCGCCACGATCATCAATTCCATGGAGTTATACTCGGGCATCGTTCCTCCCCGGCGCGAGCAATTCCAGGTCGCGCAGTTCCGCGATCCGCTTCGCGCCGCCGCTGAGCTCGAGGTAACCCGCGAAATCCGGAACATCGTAAATGTACTTTTTCAGGAAGGCGCGGAACTCTCCCACGTCCTTCTCGACTACCAGCCACTGGCACAGGTGCTCCTCGTCGGAAAAATACTCGCCCGGCATGTTGCCGGGGTACGAGCCGCACGGAACCTCGCAGACCGCGTCCACGCAAAGGGCGGGAATCGCCGTGGCGTGGGGCGCGCTGCGGATTTCGTCGGTCGCAATCAGTCGCTCCGTGGTGATGATGACGCGCTTGGAGGCCCGCGCCAATTCCATGTCGGCGATGGTGATGCCGTTGATGCGGCAGTTGCCGAAGCAATCGGCCTCGTGAACGTGAATCACCGAGACATCAGGATAGAGCGCCGGCAACGCCACGAGCTTGCGCCCCGTGAAGGGACATTCGATTTCCTTCGCCGCGCTTTCCCGGAAGGTGTCGGTGCCGAGCATGGTGTGCGAAGGCAGGAATGGCACGCCCATCGCCGCCGCGCGCAGCCGTACGGCGAGCGCGTAGTTGGTCCATTCGCAGACTTCCACATCTCCGCTTTCGAGCACCCGCCGCGAGTGGGGCGAAAGGCCGCGCGCCTCGAGCCCCACCACATAGGCAATATCGACCTGCTTCAAAAGCTTTTCGCCATCCAGATTGCCCGCTGCCAGAATCTGGAAGTCGTGGGTCGCCGTGTGCCCGGCGAATCGCAGGTTGCGCTTCCGCTGGCGCAGGATTTCGTGCAGCGCCGCGGTCGCGATTCGGTTGGTTCCAAAGCCGCCCGAGCCGAGATAGTCGCCGTCATGGACGAAGCGCTCGACCGCCTCGCGCACCGACATCAGCTTGCTGGTCAGCGCCTTGTTCTTGCCGCGGAAGAATTGGCGCGCGGCCTCCGTGTCGGGCTGGATAAACAACGGGCCCGCGCCACTGGCTAGAGTCGTCATGTGCACCTGCCTCGGAGTCTGGGTGAGTCGCCTCGAAGCGAGCTTGCCCCTCGCCTCACCAGCCTGCGATTCTCCGCTATCGACCGGGCCAAGGCAAGCTGTGGCGGCGGTCTATGACCGCCGTCGCCGCTCACACCTGCCTGCCGCAGGCAGGGAGCGGCGCTACAGCCCGGCGCTACTCTTCGTTGCGGTAGTCGAGCGAGGCGACGATTTCGCGATTATCGCGCCAGTGGGGTTCGATCTTGACGTAAAGTTCGAGGAAGACTTTGGGTGGGAAGAGTTTCTCAAGTTCGAGCCGCGCCTCGGTGCCGATCTGCTTCAAGCGCTCGGCGCCCGCGCCGATCACGATGGGTCGCTGCGAGTCGCGCTCCACGACGATGATGGCGTGGATGCGCGTAATGGTGTCAGATTCCTCAAACTGCTCAATAAGGACGGCCGTGACGTAAGGCAACTCCTGCTTGGTGTGGTTAATGATTTTTTCCCGAATGATTTCGCCGGCGAGAAAACGCTCCGGTTGGTCGGTATAAATTTCGGGAGGAAAATACTGCGGCCCTTCCGGCAGGCGCGCGACCACGGCGTCGGTCAATATCTCGAGGCCCTCGCCCTTCAGCGCCGAGATTGGAATTATCTCCTCAAAGTTGTGGAGTTTCGAGTAGCGGTCCATGAGCGGGAGAAGGTTGGGCTTGCGGACGCGATCAATCTTGTTGAGCGCCAGAATGGTTTTCGGCGCGTACTGCTTCAAAAGCTGGAGCGCGAATTCGTCGCCTTTGCCGAAGCGCTGCGTGGCATCCACGATCAGCACGGCCAGGTCGCGTTCCTCCAACGCCTGCTGGACGAAGTGCATCATCTGCTGATTGAGGCGCGAGAGAGGCTTGTGAATGCCGGGCGTATCCATGAGCACGATCTGCGCGTCCGGGCGGTTGACGATGCCCAGGATGCGGTTGCGCGTGGTCTGCGGGACGGCGGTGACGATGGAAACCTTGGCGCCCACCAGCGCGTTGAGCAAAGTGCTCTTGCCCGCGTTGGGCCGGCCCACCAGAGCGACGAAACCCGATTTAGTGGCTTGTTGATCCGGCATGAGAAGAGGTGGCCTGCGGAGACGCGAGACGAAGGCGGACCTTCAGCACGGTGCGATCGTTGGCCTCGATAACTTCAAAGTATAGATTCCCAAGTTGCAGGTTTTCGCCCGGCGGCGGGACGTGTCCCAGATGCGCCAGCAGCAATCCCGCCACGGTGTAGTAGTCGCCGCTCGCGATTTCGACGTGAAGCTGTTCGGTAATCTGAGCCAGTTCGGTATTCCCTTTGACCAGATAAGTGCTTTCGGTTTCGCGCACGATGTCGCGCGCGTGGGGTTCGACCTCGTCGCGGATTTCTCCCACAATTTCTTCCACCATGTCTTCGATGGTCACCAGGCCCGAGACGCTCCCGTACTCGTCGATGACGATGGCCATCTGGGTGGTGGTCTGCTGCAAGTCCTTCAGCAATTCCTGGATACGCTTGGTTTCGGGAACAAAGGGCACCGGCCGGACCAGCGAGCGCAGCGTAACCTTGGACTGCTCCTCGGGGGGCAGCTCCATCAGGTCGCGGACGCTAACAATGCCTTCGATGCGATCGAGCTGTCCGGAATAAACGAGATAACGCGTCAGGCGCTTTTCGCGAAACAGCCGCCGAAGTTCCTCGACCGGCGCGTTGATCTCGAGCGCGGCAATTTCCGGCCGCGGCGTCATGACTTCGCGCGCCAGCGTATCGCGGAATTCCACGACGGAGTGAAGGAGTTCTCCCTGACCCTTTTCGAGCAGGCCTTCCTGCTCGCCCGCTTCGATCAGCTCCTGAAGATTCTCCTGCGAGGTCGGCGGCTCCTCGTTTTCTTCCGGCGGCTCGAGCAGGCGCGCGATAGTGGTCGAAATCAGAATCGGAAAAGTGAACGGCAGCGCCAGGAAAACGCAGACGCGCAGGAAGGGCATCCACCCTTGCAGAATGGGTTCGGGTTCGTCGTGACGGGCCACCAGAACGAATGGGATCAGTTGGTCGCAAATGGCCACGGCGCCGGAGACGACGAGCACCGCTCCCACGAGGTTTTCCAGGAGATGCTCGGGACGCCGCACCATGAGGAGTCCGGTCACTCCCACCGCAAAGGCCGCCATCGCCGCGCCGTGCAGCGCCGAAATCGAAACGCCCACCCGCTCGCGGTCGACGCGAAGGCGCCGGTCCTTGTAGGCCTGGAACAATCGCATCGCCGCCAGCGGCGTCAATCGGCGCATCAATAGGCGCAGATACGACGCCACCGAGCTCCACATCAGGAGCCCTAACAGAGCCAAAATCCAAAAGAATGTCAGTGCCATTCGCGTATCTTCGTCAGCGGTAGCGCCGGGCTTTAGCCCGGCATTCGTCTCGCCAACCGCCCTGAAGGGCGGTGCTACTTTCGACTTCCCTTTCCGCCGGATATTCCCAATCGCTTGCGCAGCGAGAGTTCGAGCGCCGTCATCTCACCACGGTCGGTCGCGTGATCATAACCGAGCAAGTGCAGCACGCCGTGAAGAATCAGCCAGCGGATTTCGTTCGCGGCCGAATGCCCTTCGCGCCGCGCGTTACGCCGCGCCGTCTCGACCGAGATGACGACGTCGCCTAGGAATCCCGCAAACTCACTCGCGGCTGCGCCGCGCGCCCCGTTGCTGCCCTGCCACGGAAACGAGAGCACATCAGTCGCCTTGGGTTTGCCGCGGTACTGCGCACTCAATCCCTTGATCGCCCAGTCGTCCACGAAGCAGACGTTGAAATCGCGCCGCCCCAGCCGCAGGGCCTTTCGCAGCCGGCCCGTAAACAATCGCGCGCCTGCAACGTCCACTCCAACGCGGTCCTGCCGGTTCAGAATCATGCAAAGTCAATAGTGAATTCTGAATAGTGAATAGTGAATTGCACTCGCAAGCCGAGATAACCGTGGAAATTCACCATTCACTATTCACAATTTACCATTACTCCCTATGCGCTCTTGACATTTGCATCGCCCGCCGCCTTCGCCCGGTCAAACTCTTCATAGGCGCGGATGATGCGCTGCACCAGGCTGTGGCGGACGACATCGCGCTCGGTGAAATAGATGAAGCTGATGCCCTCGACCTTCCCCACCACCTCGACCGCTTCGATCAGGCCCGACCGCCGCCCGTTGGGCAAGTCGATCTGGGTGACGTCTCCGGTCACGACGGCCTTGGAGTTAAAGCCCAGGCGCGTCAGAAACATCTTCATTTGCTCGCTGGTGGTGTTCTGGGCCTCATCGAGGATCACAAATGCGTCATTCAGCGTGCGCCCGCGCATAAAGGCGATAGGCGCGATTTCGATGATACTTTTTTCGAGATAACGCTCCACGCGGTCGGGATCGAGCACGTCGTAAAGCGCGTCGTAAAGCGGCCGCAAATAGGGATTGACCTTCTCCTGCACAGTTCCGGGGAGGAACCCCAGTCGCTCGCCTGCCTCGACCGCCGGGCGCGCCAGTATGATGCGGCTCA
>CAZTHM010000209.1:0-6881 GCA_964613505.1 uncultured Acidobacteriota bacterium
ACAAAGGGAAGTCCCTGCTCGTCTTCGTCGGCGCCTGGACCTTCGCCCACGAAAACCAATTCAGCGTGCGGATCCCCCTGGCCGAACACAATCGTCTTGCGCCCGCCCGCCAATTTACAGCGGTGACAATCGCCCAGGTCGGCGCGGATCTGTTCGAGCGTCTGGGGCCCGCGCACCGGCTCGGGAGCTTCAAAGAGGCTCAGCGAGAGAGGCGGCGGAATGAGCGGGGTTCGGGGTTCGGGAGTCGCGAGTCGGGAGTCGGAAGTCGGAAGTCGGGAGTCGGAAACTGCTCTGTTGCTATTCGCAACCGCCCCCGAACCCAATTGCTCACCAGTTTCCAGTTTCGAATTTCCAGTTTCCTTGCCACTTCCCGGGTCGCGGCGATAGAACTCCCCGATTCCCAGCTCGCGATAATATTCAAGCCACGCGGCGATCTGTTGGCGCAAGGGGTCGTCCATAACAATCAGGGGCTAGGGGCTGGGGACTAGGGACTGGGGAAAGGCAAAGCCCCCATCCCACCTACTCTTTCGATTTCCTCAACGTCACAACTTCGTCGAGGACGCGGCCGGCCACATCGAGCTTCGGCAATTTCTCCAAAGGCTTTTGCCGGCCGTCGGGAAACAGCATGGTGACGATGTTCGTATCGACGTCGAATCCCGCGCCTTCTTGCGTGACGTCGTTGGCCACCATCATATCGAGGCGCTTGGAGCGCAGCTTTTTGGCGGCATTCTCGAGCACGTGGTCAGTCTCGGCGGCAAAACCTATCACTAACTGGTCCGGTCGTCGCTGCCGCGCGATTTCGCCCAAGATGTCGCGCGTCGGTTTGAGCTTCAGGGCCGGGACTCCCTCGGCCCGCTTGATTTTCTTGGAGTGAAACTCCCCCGGACGAAAGTCCGCCACCGCCGCCGACATCACAACAATGCTGGCTTCCGGCAAATGGCCCAGAACGGCGTCGGCCATTTCCTGCGTGGTCCGGACGCGCTCGACCTGAACTCCGGCGGGAGCGTCCAGACTGGTTGGCCCACTCACCAGTATGACCTTTGCCCCGCGCCGCCGGCCGGCTTCGGCCAGGGCATAGCCCATTTTCCCTGAGGATCGGTTGCTCAGATAGCGCACGGCATCGAGAGGCTCTTCCGTCCGGCCTGCTGTTACAAGGAGTGTTTCGCCCTTCAAGTCTTCGCGCAGCCCGCGCGGTTCGAAGACGGCCTCCGCAATGGACTCAACCGAAGCGAGTCTTCCCGCGCCCGTCATGCCACAGGCAAGGTAGCCTTCGTCGGGTTCGACGACGGTGACTCCGCGGGAGTGAAGCGCCGCCACATTCTGCTGCGTCGTCTCGTGGTCCCACATGTTGACGTTCATGGCGGGTGCGACGATAACGGGAGCCTTCGTGGCCAGGGCGAGAGTGGTGAGGAAATCGTCGGCGATCCCGTGGGCCAGCTTGGCCAGGACGTTGGCCGTAGCGGGGGCGATGACCAGCGCCTCGATCGACTGAGCGACGGCAATATGTTCGATGGCGCTTTCGACGTTCGCTTCGCCACCCGTTTCGCCGAACATGCCGGTGATGACCTTGCGGCCGGAAAGCGCCGCGAAGGTGAGCGGGGTGACAAACTCGCAGGCGTTGCGAGTCATCACCACCTGGACTTCCAGGCCCTTGTCCTGGAGCACGCGGACAAGCTCCGCCGCCTTGTACGCGGCGATCCCGCCCGAGACTCCGAGCGCCACTCTCATCACAGGTTCCCGGTGTCAGGTTTCAGGTGCTCCCAATGCCACCTGACACTTCTTCGATCCACTACCCTACTTCGACGCCTTCTTTTTCGCCTTCTCGCCGTTGCTCCCGACGGGCTCGAAGTTCTCGAAAGGCACGTGCCCGGCTTCCACTTCCATCTGCGCGACTTTCGTCACTTTCTTAGTTTGGGTCTGAACCAAGGCTCTCGCCCCAGCTTGAAGCTGGCGCGCGCGCCTGGCCGCGACCAGGATGAAGCGAAACTTGCTGTCAATTCCCTGCGGCATATTCATTCGGATTATCCTCCAAAAGTTGTGCAAATCTCTTTGGCGCGTTCATGCTGAATCGGCCGGCGGGAGCGCGCCGCTTCGACCACGGCCCGTAAGGCCTTGACGGCCGTGGGTAGCTGATCGTTCACCACCAGGTAGTCATACTCCTTCCAGTGTCGGATCTCCTGGCGGGCGTCATTCAACCGCCTCGCAATCACTTCCGGCGCGTCGGAGTGTCGATGACGCAGCCGCCGTGCCAGCTCACGATAGGAAGGGGGCAGCACGAAGATGCTGACGGCCTCCGGCAGGCGCTGACGCACCTGGGCGTGGCCCTGGACATCGATGTCGAGAAGGACATCTTTCCCCGCGTCCTGCGCCGCGCGCAACTGGCGGCGCGAGGTGCCGTAAAAGTGGCCGAACACCTCGGCCCATTCCACAAATTCACGCGCGGAAATCATGCGACGGAATTTCCCCGGCGCCACAAAAAAGTAGTCCCGCCCGTTCTTCTCGCCCGGGCGTGGCGGGCGCGTCGTGTAAGAAACGGAGAAGTCCAGGCCCCGCACCGACGCCAGCAGGCGCTTCACCAGAGTTGATTTCCCCGTCCCCGAAGGCGCGGAGATGACGATGACGCTTCCCCGGACGCCCGCGCGTTTCTTCGCTCCGGCCATGATTATTCGATGTTCTGCGCCTGCTCGCGCAGTTTCTCAATCTCAGTTTTCATCTCGATCGCCTGCCGGCTGATCTCCAGGCCGACCTCTGGAACGTCGGTGGTCTTGGAGAGCAGCGTGTTGGCCTCGCGATTCATTTCCTGCAAGAGGAAGTCGAGCTTCTTTCCCACTTCCGAACTTTCCCCGAGCAAGCGTTCGATTTGGTCCAAGTGGCTGCGGAAGCGCGTCAGCTCTTCCGCGATGTCCGACCGCGATGCGAGGAAGGCCACTTCCTGCGCCACGCGGGAGCGATCGACTTCCACACTTCCCAGGATTTCCTGCAGGCGCTTCTCCACCCGGCGCCGATACAGGACGGGCATTTCCTCGGCAAGTTTTCCCACGCTGACCGAGAGCTCCCCGAGTTCGGCCAGCCGGCCGCGGACATCGCGCTCCAGGGCCTCGCCTTCGCGGGCGCGCATATCGTTCAGGCATTCCAACGCCTGCTGCGCGGCGCGCTCGAGGGCGGCTCGTAAACGTTCGATCTCCGGCGCCGAAAACTCCCCGTTGGCGCTGGCCACCATGCCGGGGGTCCGCAGCAACGCCACCAGGTCGGGCTCCGAAATGAAACCAAACTCCTGGCGCACCTTCTGAAGCGCGGACAGATAGGCGCCCAACAGCTTTCGATCCAACTGTAACTCCGGCAATCCCGCTCTCTCCAGGCTGACCTGCATTTCCACGTGTCCGCGCGCAACATGGTTCTTGATCACATTGCGAAGCGGCGGCTCCAGCGGCTCCAATCCGAAAGGCAGCCGCACTTGCAGGTCCAGAAAGCGATGGTTGGTGCTCTTGACGCTGACCGAGAGCGTGAAATCGCCCTCCTCGCTCCGGACCTTGCTGTAACCTGTCATGCTTCGAATCATGGTTAGTCGTCAGTAGTCAAATGCTGTCAGGTATCAGCTCTCAGCCGTCAGCTCTCAGCTTGACTCAAATTCAAAAGAGGTCTCCTAAGGGGAGCTGCCTTTTGCCTTTTTACTTTTTACTTTTTACTTTCCTTTCCTCACGGTTCCGCGTCCACGAACTGCAATTCGTGCAGCCGCTGATAGATCCCTCCGCGGTTGACCAGGTCCTGATGCGTCCCGATTTCCGAGACCGTCCCGCGATCCAGCACCACAATCCGGTCGGCACGGCGAACCGTGGAAAGCCGATGCGCGATCACCAGAACGGTCCGGCCTGTCATCAGGTTATTGAGCGCCCTCTGCACCAGCAGTTCGGATTCGGTGTCCAGTTCCGAAGTGGCTTCATCGAGAATCAGCAAGGGCGGGTTCTTATAAAGGGCGCGCGCGATGGCCAAACGTTGCCGCTGTCCGCCGGAAAGGCGCTGGCCCCGCTCGCCGACGACGGTCTGGTAGCCCTGCGCCATCTCCATGATGAAGTCGTGCGCCAGGGCGATGCGGGCCGCTTCGATCACTTCCGCTTCGTTCTGTGGTTTCCGGCCATAACAGACGTTGTTGAAGACTGTGTCGTTGAACAGGATCGTTTCCTGTGTGACCATGCCGATCTGGCCGCGCAGGGAAGCAAGGGTCGCGTCGCGGATGTCGTGGCCGTCCACCAGAATCCTTCCCCGCGTCACCTCGAAGAACCTCGGAATCAAGTTTGCCAGGGTGGTCTTTCCGGCCCCGCTGGAGCCCACGATGGCCACCACTTCTCCCTGGGCGATCCGCAGGTTCACGTCCCGCAGCAAGGGGATGCCGTCTTCGTACTCGAAATCAACGTGCTCAAAAGCAATTCCTGACTGGAAGTGGGGCAGTTGGAGGGCGCCCGGCTTCTCCATAATCTCCGGTTGGACGTCGAGATACTGAAAGACCTGCTCGGATGCTCCCACCGCTTGCTGGAAGGCGTTGTTCACGCCGGTAAGGCGCTTGATGGGCTCATACATCTTAATCAGCGCGTAGAGAAACGCAATGAACCCGCCGGTGGTCTGCGCGTGATGGACGATGGCGTTGCGCGCGTACAGGAGCAGCCCGGCAATCGTGATGGCTCCCAGGATTTCCATGAGCGGCGACGTTGCCGCCTGGGCGAGCACCCAGCGCAAGTTGATCTTGAGCAAGCGCCGGGTCGCCGCCTTGAACTTCGCCACCTCAAACATCTCCATTACGAAGGCCTTCACGATGCGGATGCCGGTGAAAGTCTCCTGGAGGACGTTGTTCATCTCCGCCATCTTGTCCTGGCTGGAGCGGCTGGAAACCCGGATGTAGCGTCCGATGTTGACTGACGGAAAGACCACGAAAGGCACCAGCGCGAGCGAAAAGAGCGCCAGTCGCCAGTCCACGTAGAACACCACCGCCAGCAGGCCGGCCAGCGTAAAACACTGTTTCAGAAAATCCGCCGAGACTTGCGAAACGGCGCTTTGGATCTTCTCAATATCGCTGGTGACCGCGGACATCAAACGGCCGGTGGGATTCTTGGTGAAGAAGCCAATCGACTGCTGGATGATTCGGGAATAGAGCAGGTTCCGAAGGTCCCTCACCACCGAATGGCCAATGAAGTTGACGGAATACGTGGCGAAGAATTCCGCCAGGCCCTTCATCACCGTGACGGCAATGATGGCGATGGCTACCACGGTCCAGACGTTATGGACGAACTTCGGCAGGAAATCCTGAAGATAGATTTCCCCGCCCTGCCAGGGCCACTGGAATAGGAGGATCGGGGTTGACTCGGCCTGCGGATCGAGCACTCGGTCGAAAACCGGCTTGATCAGAAGGGCGGTCAGCGCCTCGCACGCTCCGACCACCGCCATCAGGACGACGGCAATCATGAAGCGCAGGCTGTAGGGCCGGATGAAACCGACGAGGCGTCTAATCTGGGTCATTCTGGGTCTCGCCCCACCGGGTGGGGGTAAGCGAAAGTGCCGCAAGCACTTATCCTAGTTCTTAGGCAAACCGGCCGTCAAGCGGAGAGAGATCTGGGGCCCTTGTTTTTTGCTTCTATTAAGATATAATGTTATTATTATCAGTCACTTACAAGGAAAAGTAGAAAAAACAGCCGGCTGTTAATTCTTCGGTAAACGGAACCGCCTCAAGCCTTTTCGAGCGCCATGGCAGCCGCCCCATACAGGGGCGAATCCGACCCCAGTTCTGCCAGGTGAATCTCGGTCGAGTAATGGATAGATGGGGAGCCCATGGCATCCAGCGCCTCGTTTACCGGATTGAGGAGGAGGTTGCCGGCCTGTGCCACGCCACCCCCAAGGACAATCCTGTCGGGATTCAGAATCCGGATGACGGTCATCAATGCCCGCGCTAGCCATCGACTGGCCTCAACAAGAACCTGGCGCGCCGCCGTATTACCTTCTGCCGCAGCCTGAATGAGAGCCTTGGCAGTAATGTCCTCAACTGAACCGCCGCTCAGTTCCGCCATTCGCGCCACGGCTTCGGGCCGGCGACGGCCCCATTCCCGCCCTCGCAGGGCGATGGCTGATCCCGAGCAGAATGTCTCCAGGCAACCGCGGGCGCCACAGGAACAAAGCACTCCCGAATCCGAAACCGGCATATGCCCGATCTCACCCGCCAGGCTGTCCTTGCCTCGATAGAGCTTCCCGTCGCAAATGAGTCCTCCACCGATCCCCGTGCTGATGGTGATATAGACCATCGTGTGGCTTCCCCGGCCTGCCCCGAAGCGGTGCTCGCCCAGAGCGCCGGCATTGGCGTCGTTATCCAGGCGGCAAAGCACGCCAAGTTTCTCCTCAACCCACTTGCCCAGGGGGAATCCATCCCAGCCGGGCACGTGAATTGAAGTGACCATCTGCCGATCGTAGTTGACGGGGCCGCCAAAACTCACGCCGCAGGCCCTGACGGGAGCGTCGCTCTTCTGGCGAAGCGTGTGGAAGTGGGTGCGGAGCTGGTCGAGCATCCAATCCCGGCCGCCTTCGCGGTATGTCTGATTCTCCAAGATCGACAGCCTGCGGCCCTCGGGGTCAAAGAGGCCCGCGCGGAACCTGGTCCCACCGATATCGAATGCAATGACGTTTTCCACGACAACCTCATCAGTCCAGATTGCCTGGGTTCGGGATCTTCCATGCGTTCCAACCGTTGCGCTACGCCGCACCGCGCCCGATGTCGCGGTGCAGAGTTTTCACTCTGTAACCTTCGCGCCCGAGCGCGGCAGCAATTTCCTCGGCGAGAGCCACCGACCGGTGCCTTCCGCCCGTGCAGCCGATTCCGATCGTCAAGTAGCTCTTCCCCTCGC
>CAZTHM010000210.1:0-6873 GCA_964613505.1 uncultured Acidobacteriota bacterium
AAGGTGGAAACGGGAATCATGGGCGCCACCGATATGGAAGTCAAAACCGGGGTGAAGCCCGAGGACGAAATCGTGACCGGCAGCTTCAGCGTCCTGCGCACGTTGAAGAACAACACCAAGATTAAGGTGGATAACAGCGGCTCGAAACCGGGCGGGCCCTCAGCATAGTCGTTTTTCGCACGGCTGGGCACGCGGCGAAGACGAAGCGGTCGTTCTGGACCCCGGCTGGCGGCGAGCAGGCTTCACCCCGAGGCGGTTCGGTTTGGGGCCGCGAGAAAGGGAAGGCGATGGGATCACAGGTTGCTCCATCCTCGATGCAAGCGAGCGCCGCTCCCGGCGCCAGGGTCGTCATCCGGACTGAGGACCTCTGGAAAACCTACGACATGGGCGAGGCGATTGCCGTGCACGCCCTGTGCGGAGTTTCCTTCGAGATCGAGCGCGGGGAGTACGTCGCCATCATGGGGCCCTCGGGTTCAGGGAAGTCCACCCTGATGAACTTGATCGGCTGCCTCGATACTCCCACGCGCGGCAATTACTGGTTGAACGGCAGCCTGGTCAGCGAGCTTTCCGACGACGAGCTGGCGTACATTCGCAACAAGGAAATCGGTTTTGTTTTCCAGACGTTCAACCTGCTGGCCCGCGCCAGCGCCCTGCACAACGTCGAGTTGCCGCTCATTTATAACGGCACGCCGGCGAACGAGCGCCTGGAAAAAGCCCAGGAAGCTTTGGCCAAGGTCGAGCTCTCCGACCGCATGCACCACCGGCCCAACGAGCTCTCGGGAGGACAGCGGCAGCGTGTGGCCATCGCGCGCGCGCTGGTGAACAATCCCTCGATCATCCTGGCGGACGAGCCCACGGGGAACCTCGACTCGGCCACGGGCGAAGAGATCATGAAGGTTCTGGATCGTCTGCATGAGGCGGGCAACAACATTGTGCTCGTAACTCACGAGCACGATATCGCGGCGCACGCGCTCCGCATCCTGCACATTCGCGACGGAAAGATCGACCGCGACGAACGCGTTCAATAGGGTTGAGGCGCGTCCTCATCCTGCTACGCAGCGCGGTGAAGTCGCTCCAAAGGAAGGGTACCCACGGTGGCAGAAGGCGACCCAACCCGGACATCCCTCCTCCCATCCACGACGCGACGACAGCGGTTTTCCGGAGCCTGGATTACAGCGCGCGAAGCCTTCTGGATTGCCCTCGAGGCGCTTCGCGCTCACAAGCTTCGCTCCATCCTCACGCTGTTGGGAGTTGTAATCGCCACCACCACGCTCATCTCCGTCATGTCGATCGTCAACGGCATGAACCTGTACTTCCAGGATCGCATCGCCAACCTGGGCGCCAACACCTTCATTCTCCACCAGTGGCAGTGGGCGCAGGGCTACGAAAATTGGCTCAAGGCGCGGCGGCGAAACAAGCCTATCCGAATTGAAGAATTCGATTTTCTCAAAACCAACCTGCCCAATTACAAAACCATTGGCGCTAACGCCTGGATCTGGGGAGAAACCGACGCCAAGTACAAGGGGAAAACCCTGTACGAGGTCGAGATGAACGGCGTAACGCCCAACATGATTGACATCGGCCAGCAGAAGGTGGAGTTCGGCCGCTACTTTACCGAGTCTGACTACCAGCATAGCGCCTTGGTGTGCTTTATCGGCCGTGACCTGGTGGATGAGTTCTTCCCTTCCATCGACCCCCTCGACAAGGAAATCACCGTCCGAGGCGCCAATTTCCGGATTATCGGTGTGGCGGCCCGCATCGGCACGACTTTTGGCCAGAGCCAGGATAAGTTTGTTCAGATTCCGCTCACGACGTTCCAGAAGATCTTCGTAGCGCGGCCGCAACTGGCCGTGAGCATTCAAGCCTACGACCCGAAGCAGATGATCGTGCTGGAGGACGAAGTTCGGGCGCTCATGCGCGCCCGCCGCCACATCCCCTACCAGGAGGACGACACGTTTGGGATCAACGCCTCCGACACGCTGATGAGCGCCTGGCACCAGCTCACCGGCGCGATCTTTGCCGTGACCATCGGCATCGTCGCGGTCTTCATGGTGGTGGGTGGCATCGTCATCATGAACATCATGCTGGCCAGCGTGACCGAGCGCACGCACGAAATTGGCATCCGCAAGTCACTGGGGGCGCGGCGCCGCGACATTCTGATGCAGTTCATCATCGAGTCCAGCGTGATGGCCGCCACCGGAGGGGGCATCGGCGTTTTGCTCTCCTTCATCATCAGCAAGATCGTGGACATGGTCTTCACTTCTTCGGTGCCCCTCAACGCGGTGGTGATTGGCTTGGTGCTTTCCACGGTCGTGGGGCTGTTTTTTGGCATTTATCCTGCCAGCAAGGCGGCGCGGCTGGATCCCATTGAAGCGCTGCGGACGGAGGCTTAAGCGTGAATCCCCATCGCCGTCAAGTTCGCGAAAACCTGCTTCTGGCCCTCGATACCCTGCGCAGCCACAAGTTCCGTGCTTTTCTGACCATCCTCGGGGTGTTGATTGGAACCGCCACGGTTATCGGCGTAGCCTCGATCTTTAAGGGACTGGACCAGCAGGTCGTAGACGTGGCCGAAGGCTTTGGCACCCGCACCCTGTTCATTTTCAAATGGGATCCCGGCATCAAATTCAACGTGAGCCGCGAAGAATGGATGCGCAAGCCCCTGACTTACGACGACATGGTGGCCATCCAGGAAAACTGTCCGGCGGTCGAGTCGTCCTCCGCGGAAATCTTCCGCTGGGGTCCATCCGTCCCCGCCAAGTACAAAGGCCAGGAGATGCTCGACACCGAGTACCGCGGCTGTACTTCATCCCACTTCGGGAACGTCGGTTGCGAACTGAAAGACGGCCGGCTGTTCAACGAAATCGACGACCTCCACCGGCGGGATGTCATCGTCATCGGCGCGGACGTCGAAACCCGTTTGTTTCAGGGTGAAGACCCCGTCGGCAAGCTTATCAACGTCGATGGCAGGGAGTTCGAAGTCATTGGGACGATGGCGAAGCGCAAACAGATTCTGGGCGATACCGGCAGTGACCGCCTGCTGTTGATCCCCTACATGACCTTCAAGAAGATCTATCCCCGGTCGAAGGATAACTTCATTACCGCCATGGCTTCCCCGGGAAAAATCAACCAAGCCATGGATGAAGTGCGCAGCCTGCTGCGCCGCCGCCGCAACGTGAAGTACTCGGACCCGGATAATTTCGGAATCGCCACCGCCGAATCCATGATCACGCAATTCCGCGACATCATGGGGACGGTCGTCCTCGTCACCGTCGTCATCTCTTCCATCGGTCTGCTGGTGGGCGGCATCGGCGTGATGAACATCATGCTGGTCTCGGTCACCGAGCGGACTCGGGAAATTGGCGTGCGCAAGGCCATCGGCGCCCGCCGCAGCGATATTACGTGGCAATTCCTGCTCGAGGCCATGACCCTTACCGGTGTGGGGGGAATACTAGGAATCATTTCCGGTTGTACCCTGAGCTTCCTCATCCGGGCACTCGTGCCTCAACTACCCTCCACCGTTCCGAGCTGGTCCATCGTGGCGGGGTTTGTTGTAGCCGTCAGCATCGGCCTTTTCTTCGGCATGTGGCCCGCCATGAAAGCCTCCCGCCTCGACCCCATCGTCGCCCTGCACCACGAATAGAGCTCGCCCCCGCCCCCGTCATAGATCCGTCACCCGCGCGGGCCAGGTCCCTTCAGGAGCCGAAGCGACGGCAACCTTTGGCGCCACCCACCTCCGAGCCGCAGACCCAAACACCAGGGTCTGCGCCTGCCCCGGTCCGAGTCAAAAACCGGCGCGCGACGATAGGTGCTGGCGGTAAGATAATGGAGATGAATGAATCCGTAGAAATGCTGCGGGCGCGGCACGGCGGGATCTTACATCTCGCAGTCGCCCACACCACACAAAACGCGCTGAACCTGTCCCGATGCTCCTCAATCGGGATGCGCCACCCGCCCGGTTCCCCAATATGGAATGCGAGCCCTGGTCCTAGCTGCAAGAGGAGATCCCATGAAGCAACTCACCCGTCGCGAATTCCTGGCCAGCCCCGGCGTTCTAGCCGCGCCACTCGTGTTTGCCGGCTTGCAGCCAGTTCAGAAGCGTGCCCTTCTCACGTCCGCCTGGCCTGCAGCTAGGTTAGCTGGAGTGCTTGTCCCGCGTGAGCGTTTCCATCCCTTCCCAAACGCTTCTGAGCGTGCGGCATGGGAAGCGCTGCCTGCGGACGCACGTGCCGCGCTTCTCGAGGCGGGCGAGAAGCAACTCAAGACCCCGTGGGAAGTCTTACCCGCCACGCTGTTCCTGGAATATCACCGCCTCGGCAACCGTTCCCATTATGAAGCGGCCCGCGATCGCCGTAGGGATAAGCTGCAGGCACTGGTGATTGCCGAATGCGTGGAAGGCCAAGGCCGATTCGCGGACGAAATCGCCAACGGAGTGTGGCTCACGTGTGAAGAGACTTTCTGGGGTGTGCCCGCGCACCTCGGCTTGCAGCAAGCCGGCGACGGGCTCCCCGACGTCAGTGAACCGGTTGTCGATCTGTTTGCCGCTGAGACTTCCAGCCTGCTGACGTGGACTGACTATCTGGTGGGCGACCTGCTGGCGCGTGTGTCACCCCGGTTGCCGGAGCGAGTTCGGACGGAAATCGATCGCCGGATACTCACCCCGTGCCTCGCGCGCAACGATTTCTGGTGGATGGGATTTACCTCTTCATCCGTGAACAACTGGGATCCTTGGATCTGCTCGAATTGGCTGACCTCGGCTTTGCTGATGGAAACTGACGAGGAGCGGCGGCGGGCCGCGGTGGGGAAGATCCTTCGATGCCTGGATGTCTTCCTGAACGGCTATGACGAGGACGGAGGTTGCGACGAGGGGCCTAGTTACTGGGGCCGCGCCGGCGCTTCGCTCTTCGACTGCCTGGAACTGCTCCACGCGGCCACCGGCGGCCAGTGGAACGGGTTTACCCTGCCGCTGGTTCACGAGATGGCGCGCTATATCTGCCGGGCACATATCTACCGCGAGTGGTACACGAACTTCGGCGATGCGCCGGCGCGCGTCTTTGCCAATGGCGACCTGGTGTACCGCTTCGGCAAACACGTGGGCGACGACCGGATGATGGCTCACGGCGCCTACTGCGCGTTTGAGAAAAGTGAAAGAGCGGTCCCCGATGAGAGCATCGGCCGCCAGTTGCCCGCGCTGTTCAACCTGGAGGTCTTGCGCGGAGCGCCGCGCGCACAAGCCCTTTTCCGCGACACTTGGTTGCCGGGCATCCAGGTGATGACGGCACGCCTAAGTGAAGGTTCCGCCCAAGGCCTGTACTTGGCCGCTCAGGGTGGGCACAACGGCCAGAGCCACAATCACAATGATGTTGGGAATTTTATGGTCTATGCCGACGGGATGCCCGCGATCATCGATGTGGGCGTGGAAACCTATACCGCCAAAACCTTCAGCCCGCAACGGTACGAAATCTGGACCATGCAATCGGCATATCACAACTGCCCCACGATTGACGGCGTGATGCAATCCGCCGGCCGGGAGTTTACCACCACGGAGGTTAGCTGCCGCGCCGACGACCGCGCGGCGGAGCTCCGCCTGAATTTGGCCAAGGCGTATCCTCCGGAGGCGCATTTGGCCGCGTGGATTCGCACGCTACGGCTGGACCGGAAAGCCAATGCGGTTGAGGTCGTGGACGACTATGGATTGACGCAGGCCGCCAAGGTTATCACCCTTACTCTGATGACGCCGTGCGCGGCGCAAGTTTCAGTTCCCGGCGAAATCACGCTGCCGATGCCGTCGGGCGGGCCGGTGCGCGTGGGTTTCGATGGCGGGGTGTTCCATGCCAGCGTGGAGGAGATCCCTATCAAAGATGCGCAGCTTCGGCGCTCCTGGGGTGAGCGATTGTACCGCGTTCTGTTGCGTGCCGATGCGCCCCCTGTCAAGTCGAAGTGGACTTTGCGCATTAGCCAATAAAATCTCTCTGGCTCATCAGCAAGCCACGGCACGGGGTTTGTGCCGTGGGTTTTTGGGGGTTTCGAGGAAAAACCCACGGCATCGAAAGCATGCCGTCGCTACCAGCTATTAGAGCATCTACGCGTGGCTGGCGCAGACCCTTCGGGTCTGCGATTTTGTGGGGGGTGCGCCCCCGGCGCGCAGACCTGAAACGCAAGGTCTGCGCCAGCCCGCGGCTTGTTTCCGCAGGCACGCCGTGGCACAATGACCTTCACGGAGCACTATGGCCACGAAAACCATCATCACCTGGGAACAGTTCCTCGCCGCGGGAATCGAAGGGCAGAAGTGTGAATGGGTGGATGGCGAGGTAATCCAAATGACGCCTGTGAATCTCCGACACGAAGGAATTCTCGCGCGGCTGATCGGTTACCTGGAGGACTTTTGTCGGGCCCACCCCGAATGGTTATGGTTTCCCTCCAACGGCGCCTTCACCATGGCCTCGGGCAACTGGCGGCTGCCCGATGCCTCGCTGGTCCGCAAGGACCACTTTCCGGGGGGATCGATCCCGGTTGCCATGGCTGACTTCCCTCCCGAAGTCGCGTTCGAGATTCTCTCCCCGAGCGACAGCCCGGCGCAGATCCAGAGAAAGCGTAAGGACTATCAGGAGAGTGGCGTTATCCAGGTCTGGATTGATCCGGTGGAGCGATTGGTGGAGCTGATATACCCCGACCGCCCGCTCCAGTTCTTCCAAAGGGGTCAAGCCCTTGCCCTCCAGACGTTGCCGGACTTTCGCCTCGAACTCGAGAGGCTTTTCCGTCTCTGACCGGCTGGAGACGTCAGGATTCTCATTCGAAATGAAAAACCCTCGACGGCCCGTCACAGCCCGCCTAGAATAGGTGCGCTGCTCCGGCAGGAACTCTCGCCCTCCCGTG
>CAZTHM010000211.1:0-6825 GCA_964613505.1 uncultured Acidobacteriota bacterium
TCGGTATCGACGAGATTCGTCGCGTGCTTGAGGCGGGAGAAACGCTGGAACGCTATCCCGATGATTCGCCATATCCCAGCCGTCTAGTCCTGGGGTGGCCGGGGGGGCGGCCTCTGCACGTGGTGGCAGCCGAGAACATCGAAGAAAATGAAACGATTGTCATAACGGTCTATGAGCCCGACCCTGGTCTTTGGACACCTGACCGAAGAAGGAGGAAACCGTGAGATGCGTTATTTGCAGGCAGGCTGACACTCGCGAGGGAAAGGCGACTCTAACCCTCGAGCGCGGACCCGTTACACTTGTTGTAAAAGGTGTTCCGGCGCGAGTGTGCCCGAACTGCGGGGAAGAATACGTGGACGAGAAGGTTTCACTGGAGCTCCTGAAGAGTGCCGAACAGGTCGCGAAGGCGGGAGTTCAAGTGGAGGTGCGCGAGTACGTCACGGCTTAGACACGCCGGCTGCAACTTCAAGGGGGAGTGCATCACCATGCGACCTGTTTACATGATTTCCGGCGGCATCACGAAGTTCTCCAAGGCGAACCCGCGTCAGAGCTTTCGCCTGATGGTGAAGGAGTCGTTCGACTACGCGATGCGCGATGTTCCGAAGCTCCGCCGCGACATGATCGGGGGCAGCGTGGTCTCGTATTTTTCCGACCACTTCACGCGCCAGTTGATGGCGGGGATTATGGCGACGGATTTCCTCGGGCTTTGTCCCCGGCCCAACAAACGCATCGAAGGAGGCGGCGCGACCGGCGGGCTCTGCTTTCAGGCGGCGTGGGAAGCCGTGGCCTCCGGACGCATGGACGTGTGCACCGCCTACGGCTTCGAGACCATGTCGCACGTCAACACCTGGAAGGGAAACGAGTTTATTGCCTTGGCATCAGACACAAACTTTGATTATCCCGTCGGAGGTTTCTATAGCGGTTACTATGCCATGATGGTGGTCCGGCACATGCACGAGTTCGGGACCACGGTCGAACAACTGGCCATGGTCTCCGTCAAAAACCACAAAAACGCCCTGCACAACATCTGGGCGCAAAAGCATCTCGACCTCACGATCGAAGACGTCCGCAATTCGCCCATGGTCGCCTATCCGCTCACTATGCTCGACATCTGCACGATGTCGGACGGCGCGGCGTGCTGCATCCTGGCGTCAGAAAAGGTGGCGGAGAAGGTCTGCTCGAACCCCGTCAAGGTCACGGGTATCGGCACCGGCACTGACACCATGCGCATGGCGGACCGCCCGCACGGCAAAGTTATCCTTCTCAAACATGAAGACCCGAGCTGGTACAAGAATCTGAAATATCCCGGCGTGCATTCGTTCCGCGCCGGTCGCTCGGCGGCGAAGCTGGCGTACGATCACGCCGGCATCGAAAATCCTATCGAGGATATCGATTTCATCGAACTGCACGACGCCTACACGTCGTCCGAGATCCAGACCTATGAAGACCTCGGTCTGTGCCGCTACGGCGAAGGCGGAAAGTTCATCGAATCCGGCGCGTCGGCGCTCAAAGGCAAAATCCCCGTTAACCCTTCCGGCGGCTTGATTGCCTGCGGTCACCCGGTCGGCGCCACGGGCTTGATGCAGGCGGTTTTCGCGTTCTGGCAATTGCAGGGCACCGTCGCCAAGCACAACAACGGCGACAGCACGATCCAGGTGAAAGCGAAGAAAAGGTCCCGGCCCATGCGCGGGCTGATTCACTCCCACGCCGGCACGGGCACTTACGTGACCGTCAGCATTATGGAGCGCGCAAACTAGTGGCGAGTGACAAGTGACGAGTGACGAACAAAGCAGAGAGAGCGAAGTCGTCGCGCCTGCCCTCTCCAAGCGCGGAGCGAGGCGGGTAATTCAGCGCGCCTTCGTCCTGGTGGGACGCGAGCGCGCGATCCGCCAGCAGATCCGCGAGGTGGAACTCAACACGTACTGGGCCATCGAGGACTGGGGGCTGGAATGGACGGTCGTCTTTGACCATGGGCGGCTGGAGTTCCACCGCGGCCACGTCGGCAAGCCGCAGGTTAACTATCATTGGGAGACTGGCGAAGAGTTTCTTGGGCAAGTCGAATCCGGGGCGTCGTCAAGCGATGGTCTCCAGTTTGTGGGCGACCCGGTTTGGCGTCGTGCGGTTGAACCCGTGTTCAAATTGTTTTTGACGACGCTCCGAGCGGTGCTTGCTGATCCCGTGGATGACGACGGAACGAGGCTGCTGTAGTCCGTCGGCTGACGGATCTCTGACCGCCGAAGTCGAACGCCGGTCATAGACCGGCGCTACAGTCCAGGAGAAAACCAATGCCAGCGAAGAAGTCCGCGTACAAAGCGTCTGCCAAGCCGCAGTGGAACAAACTCAAGCTGCCGGAGACCGACCAGGGCACCGTGGTCTTCTCGACCGACCCGCTGATTATCAAGAATCACTACGGCATCGACTACATTCACAGCTACGCCGAAGACTCGCCGTTTTTTATCGGCCTCTCGCAGGGCAAGTTGCTCGGCAGCGAGTGCACCGCTTGCCACTATAAATATGCCACCCCGCGTGCGTACTGCATGCAGTGCGGGAAGAAGACGAAGTGGATCGAACTTCCGCTCGACGGCCGCATTCACGCCTGGACGACCTGCTACTTCGGTTCGGAGGTGTTCCTAAAAGAGACACCTTTCAACCTGGTGCTCGTGGAGTTCGCGGGATTCGACACGCTGTTCCTCTCCCGCATCATCGGCGTCACGCAGGAGGAATTGCGCGTCGGCATGCAGATCCGCGCGCAATTCCGCCGCAACTCCAAGTTCGATCCCACGGATGTGTACTTTGTTCCCGCCGAGCCAGTGGCACGCCGCGAGAGTGCAGTCTAGGGGAGGCATTGGCTTATTGCGACACGTCGCGAAGCGTTCCCGCTGCCATTCGAGGGACCCTCACAGCCTCAGAGCGTCTTGTTTGCTGATTCGCAGTTTTGCTATAGACTGTCGAGCGGCGTTCGGAATCAAGGCGACGTTCCACCATGAGCACAAAACTTCCAGACGAATGGACCACCACCACTTTTCGCGTCCGCTACGCCGAGACGGACCAGATGCGCGTGGTGTACTACGCCAACTACTTGGTGTGGTTTGAGATCGGGCGTACGGACTATTGCCGGCAGCATGGGTTCGCTTATCGCGACATGGAAAAAGAGGACGGGCTGTGCATCATCGTTGCCGAAGCGCGCTGCCGGTACAAAGCGCCGGCGCGTTACGACGACGAAATCGAGGTTCGCACCTGCCTCAGAGCGGTGCGGCGCCGTGTCCTGGTATTCGATTATCAGATTTACCGCCGGGCCGACGATGAACTGCTGGCCGAAGGCGAGACCGTGCACGTCATCACGGACCTGAACGGCCGCCCGCGCGCGCTACCGGAAAAGTATCGCGAACTTTTTGCTCCGGCCAAGCCCGTTTCGGAATGATTCGCGAAGGACTTTTGAAATCCACCTGCAGCTTGAGGGTGCTGAATGCCTCGTCCCCTTCCACTCACAGGTGAGGGCCTGACGCGGAGAGGTTTCTACGAGGTGGTCCTGGAAAGTCGCCGTGTGGCGCTCGCCCCTCGCGCGCGCCGGGCCATGCAACGCTCGCGCGCGCTCATCGAGCGCCTGATCGCCGAGAAGAAAGTTGTTTATGGCGTGACGACAGGTTTCGGCAGCCTCTCGACGGAGCGGATCGAGCCCGCGCAAGCCCGGCAACTGCAATTAAACCTGGTGCGCAGTCACGCTTGCGGAGTCGGCGAGCCCCTTGACCAGGCGGAAACTCGCGGCCTGCTGCTCCTGCGGGCGAACGCTCTGGCGGGGGGGCTTTCCGGGGTGCGCCCCCTCGTGGCGGAACGTCTTTGTGATTTCCTCAATCACGGAGTGCATCCGGTGGTCCCCTCTCGCGGCTCCGTCGGAGCGAGCGGTGACCTCGCTCCCCTCGCCCACGTGGCTTTGGCGCTGGTCGGTGAAGGCCAGGTGGTCGTGCGGGGAAGGCAGATGCTGGCGTCGACGGCGCTGGCGGCAATCCGCCGCAAGCCGTTGCAGCTCGAGGTTAAAGAAGGGTTGGCACTGGTCAACGGCACGCAGGCGATGCTGGCGGTCGGCCTTCTCGCTTTGCGGAGCGCGGAAATTCTCGCGGATACGGCCGACGTCGCCGGCGCTCTTTCGCTCGACGCTTTGCGCGGCTCCCCGGCCGCCTTCGATGAACGTCTGCACCGCGCGCGTGCTCATCCTGGACAAATGACCACCGCTCGCAACCTGCTGCGGCTCAACCGGGGCAGCCGCCTCCGCGAATCGCACCGCGGTTGTCCGCGTGTCCAGGACGCGTACAGTCTACGCTGCATGCCGCAAGTGCACGGCGCCGTACGTGACGCGTTGGAGTTTGCACGCCGCGTTTTTGAAATCGAAATGAACAGCGCCACGGATAATCCCCTGGTTTTCGCGCGTGACGGCGAGGTTATTTCCGGCGGCAACTTCCACGGCCAGCCTCTGGCCACGGCGCTTGACTTGATGGCCATCGCGCTCACGCAACTGGGCGGAATCTCCGAGCGGCGAATCGACCGCATGGTCAACCCGCTGACTTCCGAGTTGCCGCCTTTTCTTACTACCGCGCACGGGGTTCAGTCGGGTTTCATGATGCCGCAGATCGTCGCGGCGGCGCTGGCTTCCGAAAACAAAGTCTATGCCCACCCCGCGTCGGTTGATTCGATTCCGACCTCGGGAAACAAGGAGGACTATGTCAGCATGGGCATGACTGCGGCCTTGAAGTTGCGCCCCATCCTCGCCAATTTGAATTCCATCCTGGCGATCGAATTGTTGACAGCCTGTCAAGCGTTGGATTTGCTTGCGCCACTGCGCAGCGGACACTTGGCGGAAAAAGCGCGCGCGATGGTGCGCCACGTTTCTCCAACCGTCGACGCGGACCGTCCGCTCGACCGCGACATCGCCAGCGTCGCGGAACTGGTTCGTGCGGCGGATTTCGCCAAAATTCTTGGCCCGTAACCTGGCCCCTTCCATGCCATCCATCTCTGCCACGATCATCACTCACAACGAAGCGAAAAACATCGAGCGTGCCATCCACTCGGTGTCGATGGCGGATGAGATCGTCGTGGTTGACGCCGAGTCGGCGGACGAAACGCGTGCCATCGCAACGAGGCTCGGAGCAAAGGTGGTCATCCGTCCGTGGGCAGGGTTCGCGGCACAGAAGAACTTCGCAACGGCGCAGGCACAGCACGATTGGATTCTGAGCCTCGACGCCGACGAAGAGCTCGACGCCGAAGCTCAAGCGGCAATCACGCGCTGGAAAACCGCCCAGCCGTCGGCATCCGGGTATCGCTTAGCTCGCCGCGCGCGATATCTGGGCCGATGGATTCTGCATTCGGGATGGTATCCGGACTACAAGCTGCGCCTCTTCGATCGCCGCCGAGGCCGTTGGCATGGCGATTACGTTCACGAATCGGTCGCGGTTGCGGGGCCGGTCGAGACGATGGAGGGGGAAATTCTTCACTATACTTGCGACTCGCTTGACGAGCATCGCGAGCGTATCGAGTTTTACACCGAGATCGCGGCCCAGGAAATGCTGGCACGATGCGAGGAGGTGCCGCGCGTGCGCCGCTGGTTCGCGCCTTCCTGGGTTTTCTTCTCCACGTATTTCTTGAAGCTCGGTGTCCTGGATGGGCATCAGGGCTTTCTAATCGCCCGCATGGCAGCGCGCTATGTCCGGCGAAAGTACGAAACGTGGGATCGGTTGCGTGGCGAGCTTCGTCGGAGATAGGCAACAGAAAAACGCCATTTCCAGCATGTTCAGTTTCTGATCTTCGATTTTCCATTTTCGAGTTTCTAGTTTCCAGTTTCGAGTTTCTTCCTGTGCGGATAGTTCATCTCGATACCGGAGAGGATTTGCGCGGCGGGCAGCGCCAGTTGCTGCGCCTTGCCCGCGGGCTGCTTGAGCGCGGGCACGAGCAACTCATCGTTTGCCCCGAAGGGAGCGGCCTGGAGCGCCAGGCCTGGGAAGACAGTTTTTGCGTCTTTGCCCTGCCGGGTCACGACCTGGGGCGCGCCCACGGCATCATGCAACTCCGGCAGAGGCTTCTTGCCGAGCCAATGCAGATACTCCACGCCCACGACGGTCGGGGTCAGACACTCTCGTGGCTGGCGTCGCTGGGCCTGCCGGTACGGAGGGTGGCCAGCCGGCGCGTCACCTTCTTGCCGGAAACAGTGGGGCGTCACCGCTTCATCTACACGCGCACTTGTGATGGTGTCATAGCCGTCTCACATTACGTGCGGAACTTGCTGATCACCGCTGGTGTTCCCGGGGAGAAAATCGACGTCATCTCGGATGGGATAGAAATCCCTGACCAGTTACCCACGCCGGCAGAGCGCGCGGTGGCCCGGGTGAATTGGGGTTTCGGCGAGCAGGAATTCATCCTCGGGCACGTGGGCGCTTTCACTCAGGGAAAGGGTCAGGACGTCGCCGTCGCTGCGATGCGTTTGCTTGCGGAGGAGTTCCCGCGTGCTCGTCTCCTCCTGGTCGGCAGTCCGCCGCAAGATTTTGCAGCGAAGGTTGAAGAACAACCCAACGATGCGCCAGGGCGCGTCAAGTTTCTCGGAGAACTGGAAGATCTCGCGGGATTCTTTGCCGGGATCGATCTCTTCATCATGCCGTCGAGAGCCGAGGGTCTGGGCTCCGCGGCGCTGCTGGCGATGGCTCAGGGACGGGCGGTCGTGGCCAGCCGCGTGGGCGGCCTGCCGGAGATCGTTGAGCCGGGACGATCCGGCTGGCTGGTGGAACCCGGGTCCCCGCAGGAACTCGCCGACGCTATCGTCGCGGCCGCTTCGGACTGCGG
>CAZTHM010000212.1:0-3971 GCA_964613505.1 uncultured Acidobacteriota bacterium
CAGCGGGTTCGTGCTGACCACCTCCAGCTCGGCACCACACTCGGGGCAATCCAGGCGCTGCCCTTCGTCAACGTCATCCTCGACATCGAGCGCAGTCTCACACTCTGGACAGAAGGCCATCTCACACCCCCGGCATCAACTCCGCCTCCGATACACCATCTCTAGTCATTTCTCGCGCCGATGTCAAGCGGCTCTTCGATCTCGATTCCGGAACTACCGACAAGGCCAAAGCAATCAGGGACGGAGCCCGTTGAAATGACAACCGCGTTCCCGAGTTTCAAACGGGTAAAGCCCTGCGGGCTCTTCTCCGTCAAGGTGTCTCTCGGCTTTCGCATCGAACTGGCCCTTCCCCTCTTCGTCCTCGCGGGTTACGCTAGGGCCTTCCCCAAGGGATCAAGTACCGACTGAGATTCGAGGTGCTGAATGAAAAACGAATGCCGATTCGCAACGCTTGCCGTGCATGCCGGGGAGTCTCCTTGCCCCGCAACGGGCGCGCTCGACACGCCGATCTACCAATCGACGACGTTTGTCTCCGCCGACGCGGATGAGATGGCCGCCGTGTACGACGAGAAAAGATTCGGCTACATGTACACACGCTACGGCAATCCCACGACGCGCGCGTTGGAAGCCAAGGTCGCGGCCCTCGAATGTGCCGACGCCGCCCTCGCCTTTTCCACGGGCATGGCAGCGATTTCCTCGGCGATCATGGGCTACGTTAAGGCTGGCGACCATGTCGTCGCGGCGCGGTCGCTCTACGGCGCGGCTTACAATTTTCTCAACACCAAGTTACCACGGATGGGCGCTTCGACGACCTTTGTCCCATCTTCAAAGATCGAGGATTTTGAAAAAGCCATTCAGCCCAACACCCGTTTGATCTATTTCGAGACGCCCAGCAATCCGGTGCTCGAAATCGTGGACATCGGCGCACTTGCGCAATTGGGCCGTTCGCGAAGCATCCCGACGATGATTGACAACACCTTTGCTTCGCCCGCCCTCCAGCAGCCGCTCAAGCTGGGAGTGACTGTCGTCGTGCACTCCGCCACCAAATACTTATGCGGCCACGGTGACGCGATGGGCGGTATTGTCGCCGGCCCCAAGGATTACATCTCATTCCTCATCCACGAAGTCATTCGCGACTTCGGAGGGGTCATCAGCCCGTTCAACGCCTGGCTAATCCTGCGCGGGATTCGCACGCTCCACCTCCGCATGCCCGCGCATTGTGCCAACGCGCAAAAGGTCGCCGAATTCCTCGTCCAGCATCCGAAAGTCGAGCGTGTCAACTATCCCGGCCTGCCCGGCCATCCAGGGCACGACATCGCCAAGAAACAGATGAAAGCCTTCGGGGCCATGATCAGCTTCGAAGTAAAGGGCGGTTACGAAGGTGGGAAACGGGTGATGGACGGCGTAAAGATTTTCGCGCGC
Source organism: uncultured Acidobacteriota bacterium (assembly GCA_964613505.1). Lineage (GTDB taxonomy): Bacteria > Acidobacteriota > Terriglobia > UBA7540 > UBA7540 > CAZTHM01. The sequence continues at coordinate 1,423 of CAZTHM010000212.1, forward strand.
GCCGCGAGCCTGGGCGACACACGCTCCCTCATCGTACACTCGGCCTCAACGAGCCACCGCGCCGTGCCGCGCGAGCAGCGCCTGGCGGTCGGAGTCACTGATGGATTGGTGCGCCTGTCGGTGGGAGTGGAAGCGGTCGAAGACCTGATCGCCGACCTCGAACAGGCTCTGGCTTTTTGAAATGACCGGGGGCGGGAGATGTCCCTCGCCGGCACGACGATGCGTCAGCGGTTATCGGACGTTGTTGCGCGGTTTCTTAGCGTTCGCTTTCTCTGCGGTCGATCCAAAACCAACGAGTATCGCTGTGCCATCGTCGGTCAGCGATAGTTCCAATCCCTCTGCACGACTGCTCCCCACAACTTTCAGCCGTTCCCCGGAAGGCAGGTCATATAGCCCAATCCGCAGGCGCCGTACACTACCTGGGTAACGCGGCTGCAACAGGTATCGAACGTGTTCAACCGCAACCTCGCCTTCCCGCCACTGCGGCATGGGCGGCTCCCCGCCAAGGACTTGGTGGTCCAGGTAGCCGATAACGTTGTTCTGTTCGTCCAGAATGTGGGTGAAGCACCAGTAGTTTCGGTCAACGGGCTTGAGGCACCTCCAGCGATATTTCAGGTCGATTGACGAAGGCTTAAGCTCGACCATCAGACCGGCCAGACGGATCTTGCCATCGAAATTGACATCACAACTGCCGATATCATCCAGTCCCGGCGCCAGTAGCGCACCGCTCATCACGAGAGAATTCTGAGAAAGATTCTTGAAGATGCGCACTCTGCCACCGTCGGGGAGGGCCAGACCACATGGAATCTCGACGAATTTCCCGCTCTCTCGAACTTCCTGCTGCACGGCACCACGCTGCCGATTGAAGTAGGTTGACTCTGGTTCCCCTCCATCCTTGTAAATGAAGAAGGGCGTCTCATCGACCAGCCGAACGGCCGCCGCCCGGTCCATCTCGTACGCCGTAGTCGAGATTTCCAAAGGAAGGCGCGCCTGGACGGCAGCCAACCCCAGGTTATTGGAGTTGAAACCCGCCCGGTCGGTCCCGAGCAGAATTGCCACTTTTGCCCCCTGTTTGGCTGAGGGCAGGTGCGCGAGAGTTTCCACAATCTCCGCGTGATGCCAGAGAGCTGGATCATACTTTCTTGCGTAACCTAGGCTGGTGCTCGCGAACTGAAAGCTGCCGATCCTTGGCTGCCAGCCCCCAAGTAGCCCAAACGAATTCTGAAGCAACGCGATCAGAGGAAATGCCAAGACCAGGGTGGCAATGGCATTCCTCGCGCGAGGAACTTGACTGATCACAAACTCGATCGCGAACGCCAGGGCCAGTGCGTACACCGGAAGCAAGGGAGCCGCATAGCGCACGTCCTTGTTTCGGCCAAACAGAAACACAAGAAACGGCAAGGCCCACAGTGAGAGGAAGATGAGACCCTTGTGCGAAAAAGACTTCAAAAAACTCTGTGGGTGTTTGGTCAAGACGATGAATGCCAGCATCAAGATGCCCAATCCGACGTAGTAGCACGAAGGCCCGGCATTTATCAGGCGAACCAAATAAGCCTTGACGGCTCCCACAGTAAAGGGGTGCCCCGTCCCGTAGAAATCCCCCTCTTGCGAGAAGCCCGCGGTCAACACATACCTGTACGTGCGCGGCAGATTGACGAGATACCAGGGGAGAGGGAGCAATATCGCCGGCAGAAGAAAAGGGTATAAGGTCTTCGTCGCCAGGACCTTCGATGGATTGCTTGGAAGCTGGCGCTGTCTGGCTTCGGAAAAAGATCGGATGATCACATATGTTATCGGACATGCCACATAGAGGAGGAAAGGGGCTTTGAGTAGCGATCCAAGTCCGCAGACAATTCCCAGCGCCAGTGCGTTTCGCCTATTCTGCAGGTTTCCTGATTGGGTCAGGAAGTAAACGGCTAAGCACACGAAAACTACAAGCGCGAAGTCTGCCAAATACCATCGAGCCAGCCCATAAACCATCGGCATCGTTCCGAGAATATAGACGGCGAGCAGTCCCGCTCGCGGCGTCGAAAATTCTTTGCCGAGCCGATAAACACAAAAAAAGAGGAGTGGCACGAGGAGGAGGTTGACAACGAAAGCGTAATGATAGTCACGCCCAAGGAGCAGGAAGAAAGGAGTGGGCAGGATTGTGATCAGCGGCGGCTTAGGCCCCAGAATCCTGAAAAACTCATGAACATAACCGAAGATGCCCTTGCCTGCCAACGTGTCGAACATTACCAAACTGTTGGCCAGATACCAGGCGTCGTCCCAAGCGGGCGGCATATTGTCCAGCCAAAGCCACGCCACGGTGACGCCAGCCAGGAAGCAGCTCAGGCCCGCGAGAATCGCAGTATCTCGGTGCTTCTTAATAAATTCCGACAGGCGCTGCATAACGATGGTTAAAGATCTCCGGGCTCTACAAGGCACGGTTCACTCAGAAGCCTCGACTTCCGCTTGGAGGGCGTCGAGATTGGGAATAATGACAGTCTTGCCCTCGAGCTTGATCAGGCCCTCGACGCTGTCCACGCCGAGCGAGGGATGCACGATCA
>CAZTHM010000212.1:3981-6784 GCA_964613505.1 uncultured Acidobacteriota bacterium
CCTGGAACCGGCTGAGGTTGCGCGAGACCAACTCGCGCACCGTGCCGATATGCGCAGCCAATTCCTGATTGCTCGACTTCAGCGTAATCTCGAAGCCGCGATCGGTTCGAGTCCCCCGGCGTTTGGCCAGGCGGAAGAGGAGCAAGGCCAGGCGATGGCGTACCGTCGTGAAAGAGAGTTCCTCGATAATGCCTACCAACCGGCGCAGCCGCGAACCCACCACCTTCAGGACCTTGAGGGCAACTTCCGGGTGTTCTACACAAAGCCCGTGGAAATCCCGCTTGCTGACGAACAGGAGTGACGCCGCGCTCAGCGCGGCCGCGGAAGCAGGGTAGGGGCCGCCATCAAAGACGGGCAACTCCGCCACCGTCCCGCCCGCGCCCTCGATGGTCAGCACCTGCTCGCGCCCGCCCGCCGAGGTCTTGAAGACTTTGAGGGCTCCCGACTCCACAACGAACATGCCCTCGCAGGGCTCTCCCTCCGCGAAGATTAGTTCGCCGGTCTTGAATCGGTGAGGCACGGCGCGGTCCGCAAGAAAGCTCAGCTCTTTATCGGACAGGTCCGCAAAGAGCGGGACTTTCTTCAACGCCGCCGCGCGACTAGATTTGAGGTTGGGCATCGGCCCTCATTGTATGCGGGAATCAACCATGTGAATAGTGCGGGCCGTAAGAGTATAATGCACGCATGGGAACCGAAGTCATCCCCAAGCTGAGTTACGAACAGTTCCGCCAACTCCCCGATGACGGGAGGCGATATGAGTTGATTCACGGGGAGGTGCATTTGACCCCGGCACCGAACACCAAGCATCAGTATGTCGTCCATAACCTCGATATCAGTCTCAGTTTATATCTCCAGAAGAACAAGCTGGGGGAAGTCTGGGAAGCGCCGCTGGATGTGCGTCTGGGTGAAGATACGGCCTTGCAGCCGGACTTGATCTTTGTTTCGAATTCGCGGGCCGGAATCATTCAGGAGAACTGGATCGAGGGCGCACCCGACTTGGTTGTGGAAGTCTTGTCGCCCTCGACCGTGGCGCATGACAGGACCACAAAGCTCGGCATATATGCTGCGGCGGGGGTACCCGAATTCTGGCTCATTGACTCGCAGGTCAAGACGGTGGAAGTTCTGAAACTCCAGGGGAAGAAGTATTTCGTGGAAGCTACGCTTGCGGGCGACCACGTCCTCGCTTCCAACCTCTTCCCCGGCTGGCAACTGCCCCTCCATGACCTCTTCGATTTCCGCGGACGCTTCTAGCGGACGACTCGCAGACATTACACAACGATATCCGCGCCACCCGCGCAAAAAGCGCAGGACTAACATCCGGGCCTGCGCTAGAATTTCCCTTGCACAGATTGGAGCCGGCTCACATGCGCCGCGTAATTGTGCTCTCGCTCCTGATTGCTCTCGCCGCGGGCACAGTTTGCGGCCTGCGGCCCCTCAAGGCGGTGGACTTGCACGTCTATCACGCTGCCGCCCGAAGCTTCTTTCTCCAGTCCGGCCCCATGTACGGTCCGAACGAAGAATTGGGGTGGCCGGCGCTCTATCGTTACCCGCCCCTGTTTCTTTGCCTGTTCCGGCCGTTTGCCTCTCTGCCGCTCAGTGCGGCCGCAGGAATTTGGGCGGCGCTAAAGGTCTTGCTGCTCGGCCCTTTGTTGTGGGCCTGGTATCGGCGATATCCCCCTTCGCGTATGAGCCCCGCCCTCGGGATATCCACCCTCTTACTCTCGCCTTACCTGCTCTATGAACTGCAGATGGGGAACGTGCAGTTTTTCCTCGTCGAAATGGTGTGCCTTGCACTCTTGCTATGCGACGAGCATCCCTTCGTCAGTAGTCTGTTGCTCGGTCTCGCGGCAGCGGTCAAAGTCTGGCCGGCGTTCGTCCTCCTCTTTCTTGCAGTGCGTGGGCGTGGACGCTGGCGGATCGGCGTGCAGACTTTGATCGCAACCGGGTGCTTTACCGTTTTGCCGGGTCTCTGGCTCGGCTGGGGGAACCTGTTTCATCTGCTGAAGCAGTGGTTCCTGCAGGAGCAGAGAATTAACGCCCTGCTCGGCGACCGGTGGTACCCGAGCCAGTCTCTGCGGGGCGTTATGCTCAGGTATCTCACTCCGGTGGACTACTCCGGGCTTCCTGATCCAAATTATCGGCATGTGAATTTTGTTTCGTTACCCTCGTGGGAGGTGCGACAGTTTTGGCTGTTGCTCGCTGTCGTACTGGGCCTGTTGGCGCTGGTCTGGGTCTACCGGTGTGCTCATGACGGCGCCGCGTATTCCATCTTCTTTTGCTCTCTGTTAATCATCGAGCCGAATGTCCACCGGCTTGCTTATTCGGCCTTGCTCTGGCCGGTCCTCTATGCAGGGATTGTGATGACGGACCAGAAAGCTCCACCTATTGCACGGTGGCTGCTCAGGGGGGCGGCTGCCGTCGCCGTCCTTGAGCCGCTGATTCCGGGAGCGGCGTCGCAACGGCTGGCGCAGGTCCTGGGAGTGGATTTCTTCGGAGTCCTGGTCCCGCTTACGATTGCCTTCCTCGCTTATACCTCGTGGGGGATATCTTCTCCACTGTTGGTGGCGCACACCCCTTCTGCTTTCCTTCCCTCATTTACGGTCCTTAACCGGAACCATTTCGCGAACGGGGATGCGCGGGGGGCCGCGGCTTGCTAGAATAGCCTCCTGCCTTTGGGACAGGGTTCCCAACTATGGGTTCGGGCTTTACGGAAAAATACGACGTGGTGGTCGTGGGCGCGGGGCACGCGGGGGTCGAGGCCGCGATGGCGGCGGCGCGCATGGGCTTGAAGACCGCGCTCTAC
>CAZTHM010000213.1:0-6782 GCA_964613505.1 uncultured Acidobacteriota bacterium
GTACACGCCAACAACCCATTGATCCTCAGTTGCTTTATCAAGTCCATGTTAACTCCTTTCATAATCGACTCGAAAAACCGCAAGTCCATAGAGCGGGACTTGCGCTACCGCGCTTCAATATTCGGTCCGGCCGTCTGGGCGCGCGCCTGCTCGACTTTGCCCGCCGACGGCGTGTGGAGGCTGGCGAGGTGGTCGAGCAGTTGGGTGCGCGCGGCGGCGAATTCATCCCAATCCTTCGGAGCGACCGCCTCGGCGGGCGGCAGCTTGAGGCGAAGGAAATTCAAGAACTGCCCGTGCCGCGCTACGCGGAAATCCAGATGCGGCCCGGTGGCGAGCCCCGTCGCGCCGCTGCGCGCGATGAGCTGGCCTGGCGCGACGTGCTGGCCGGGGCGCACCAGGACGTTTGATAGGTGCAGGTAATAAGTTTCATAACCCATCGCGTGCCGCAGGTGAATCATCTTGCCGCTGTCGCCGTTCCAGCCGGCGGAGACGACGCGGCCGTCGCCGATCGCTTGCACGGCGCTTCCCACCGGCACCCCGTAGTCCACGCCATGATGCGCCCGGTAACGCTTCAGAATGGGATGGAACCGGTTGTTGCTGAAGCCGGAAGTCACCGGGGCTCCGAATTTAAGCGGCGAGCGCAGGAAGGCTTTCTGCAGTGACTTACCGCTGGGCGCGTAATAGGCAGGCCGGCCGGAAGGATCGCGGAAAAGCACAGCCTGGTGGAGCTGGCCCGCGTTCTGGTATTGCGCGGCGAGCACGCGGCCGTAGCCCCAACGCTCGCCGTTGAGCACTTTCTTTTCGACAACGATCTCGAAGGTGTCGCCGGTTTGGGTGTCGGTGCTGAAGTCAACGTCCCAGCCGAAGACGTCAGCGATTTCCAGAGTCAGCCAGTCGCCCTCGCCCTGGTCCGAGACGGCCTGGAAAAGCGAATCGCGCACCGTTCCCGACACTCCCGCCACGCTGAGGGTGTAGGGAACGGGCCGAATTTCGGCGTGGAACCCCTCCGCCGGTTTCGCGATCCAGAGGATGCGGTCGCGGTCGACTTCGTAGCTGATGGCGCGCAGTGTACGCTTGCCCGAGCGGATGATATCCAGGCGGTTGCCGGCACGAATCTGCGCCAGGTTGTAAACCGGCCGCGCCGCGCGGACGATTTCCTCCGCGGTTTTCGAGTCGAGCCCCGCCTGCTCGAAGAACTGAATGATCGTCGCGCGCGCCGGAACTTCCCGCTCGGCGTGCACCAGACGGCGCTCGTTGATGACGTCGACCTCCTGGACCGCGAGGCGAGATTCGTGGGCCAGAAGTCTTTCCGCAAGCAGCCGCCGCTGGAGAATCGAACCGAGCGGCGCGGCGCCCAGGACGCTCAGGAGCGCGGCCCACACGGCCACACGAATAGCCAAACGGAAGCGTCGAGACGTCGGAGTCGCCGGCCTCGGACCGTGGCTACCGCGCGTCGAGTCCGGCGCGGGCGGGGGCGCAACCATACCCGCCCAATCTACCACAAAGTTGTGGGAGAATTCCCCGGATATTCAGAGCAATAAGCCGCAAGTCCACACTGCGGGACTTGCGCTACACGGCGCCGCGGTTTGTGGGATAATCCCGCTGCATACGAAAGACTCAATCATCTTGTTACGCGTAGGAGGGAATTATGACTACAAGGCGAGCATTTCTGGGAAGCATGGGAGTGACGGTCCTGGCCGGTAAAGCCGCGCGAGCGGGCGCAGCATTCGGTTGGCCGTCGCCCGCACATCATCGGTCGTTCACGGGAGCGCTGGGGATTCAGCTCTACAGTCTGTGGCACCAGCTCGGTAAAGACGTGCCGGGCACGCTCAAGCTCATCCGCGACGCGGGATACACCGACGTGGAGACGGCGGGCTTCTACAAGATGAGCCCGGCGGATTTCAAAAAGGCGCTCGACACGGCGGGACTGAAGTCCACGGGCATGCACTCCGGCGACGACAACCGCTTCCGCACCAAGCTCGATGACATCATCGCTGAGGCGAAGGTCTTCAAGCCGGATTACGTGACCTCGCCGTGGATTCAGGAGCCGCACCGCGAGGACGCGGACGGCTGCAAGCGCATCGCGGCGGAGTTCAACGAGTGGGGCAAGAAGCTGCAAGCCGTGGGTTTCCGCTTCGCATTTCACAACCACGACATGGAGTTCAAGCCGCTGGGCTCGACCACGGCGATGGATATTCTGATCCAGGAAACCGACCCGAAACTCGTGGACTTTGAGCTCGATCTCTTTTTCGTGAAGAAAGTTGGACTCGTCCCGGCGGACTATCTGAGGAAATATCCCGGCCGGTTCAAGCTGGTCCACATGAAGGACATCTCGAAGAGCACGCCGGCCGGTTTTGGGGAAGCGCCGGACAACGCCTGCGTGCCGCTCGGTGAAGGGCAGATTGATTGGCCGAAAACGCTCGCGGCAGCGACCGACGTTGGGGTGAAGTACTGGTACGTCGAGGACGAAAGCGAGACCTCGGCGGAAGGCATTAAGAAAAGCGCGCAATACCTCAAGACCGTGCGGTTCTGAGCGAGCAGCCGCGGTATCGAAGACTCGTCATCTTCCGCTCCGCCCTGATGAATGTCGAGCGAGGCGGGGAGTCTCTTTTTGTGCACCCAAAAGGGAGCTTCCAGCGTACTTGATAATGAAGGGGCGGGACGAATGTTACGCCTTCTGTGCATTCTGATGCTGGTGTCGCCCGGCGCGACGCTGGCGGGCGAGCAGGCGGCTCCGTCGGCGGAAGAGATCATGGCGCGCGTCGCGGCCAATCAAGACCGGGCCGAGAAGCTGCGCGCCGAGTACGTCTATCACCAGCGCATCCGCATCATCACTCGCCGGACCAACGGCAAGCCGGCCCGCGAGGAGGCCGCGGACTATCACGTCATTCCAACCGCCGAGGGGACCAGAAAAGAGCTTAAACATTTGGAGGGCCACTACTGGCACAAAGGGAAGTATCTGGACTTTCAGGGCGATCCGGCGCCACAGCGTGACAGCCTGGACGGCGATCTAATAGAAGATTTTCGAAATGACTTCTCCAACGATCAGTCAAAGGACGGACTGGGCCATAATCTTTTCCCGCTGACCAGCAAGGAGCAGGAGCGGTACCGCTTCGAACTGGCGGGTGAAGATACCCTCCGAGGACGGAAGGTGTATCGCGTACGGTTCCGCCCGCGCGAGAAGGCGAACCTGGCGTGGGCCGGCGAAGCGCTGATCGACTCGGAAGAGATGCAGCCGGTAAGAGTCTTTACTCACCTGTCGCGTCGAGTTCCATTTCTTGTTAGGACCCTGCTGGGCACGGATCTTCCCGGCCTGGGATTCAACGTGGAGTATCGGCGCTTCGACGAGGGCGTGTGGTTCCCGGTGAGCTTCGGCACGGAGTTCCGCCTGCGCGCCGTCTTCTTCATCAATCGCGACATCATGATTTCGCTTGAAAACTCCGCGTTCGAGCGCGCCAAAGTGGAAAGCAAAATCGTTGGCTATGAATCCGTCCAGGAATCCCCCCACTGAAGCATTCGCCTCGTGTCCCAATCCCTGATTGTGCGTTAAGCCGACATCAGCCCTCGGTGCTTCTTGAATGCAGCGCGACGCACGTCGTCAGGGTTGAATTCCCTCGCATGACTTGATAGCGTTAGCCCGCAAATTGCACTGGAAAGGAAACTCCATGAGAAACTGCATTCTAACGATCCTGGCTCTGGCCGCATTCACTTTTGCCGCGTGCAGCTCAACGACGCAGCCAGAGAAGCCTGCTGCTCAATCCGAGCCGGCGCCGCAAACCGCCGCCCCTGCTCCCCAGGAGGCGCCCAAAGAGGCTGCCGAGGTGACCAAACCTGCAGTCCCTCAGCTCAGGACGGTCACGACGCCCTCGGGGCTGAAGTATCAGGAACTCGTGGTCGGTAAGGGACCGATGCCCAAACCCAACAGCCACGTGACGGTGCATTACACCGGCTGGCTGACCAACGGGCAGAAGTTCGACAGCTCGGTGGACCGCAATCAACCCTTCACGTTCACGCTCGGCCGCGGTGAAGTCATCAAAGGCTGGGACGAAGGTGTGGCCACGATGCACGTAGGGGGCAAACGCAAGCTGACCATTCCGCCCGGCCTGGCTTACGGCGCGCGCGGCTATCCCGGAGCGATTCCTCCCAACGCCACTCTGGTCTTCGACGTCGAACTGCTGGGTTTCCAGTAAGTACCTATCCGCAGATTACGCAGATGAATCAGATGGAAAATAAAGACCCAAGGACGTATGCAGTCATAGGCGCGGCCATGGAAATCCATCGGCACTTGGGGTGCGGGTTTCTGGAAGCGGTGTATCAGGAAGCGCTGGCAGTGGAATTGACGGCGCGTGCGATTCCCTACCAGCGCGAGGTGGAGCTACCAGTGACCTACAAGGGCCAGCGACTGGGCGCCTCATACCGCCCAGATTTTGTTTGCTTCGGCTCAGTGGTTGTCGAACTCAAGGCCCTCGAGAAACTGAGCGGAATCGAAGAAGCGCAAATCATTAACTACTTAAAGGCCTCGGGCTTCGAGGTGGGACTATTACTCAACTTCGGCGGCAAATCTTTGGAATACCGGCGCTTCGTTTTTTCTCCTTCGGTGAAATCTGCGTAATCTGCGGATAGCTCCTGCGGATTTGTGTTATCCTTGGAAATCCGGCTATGGCCTTGATTGCGCCTTCTCTACTTGCGGCGGATTTTGCGAGGCTGGGGGAGGCGCTCGAAATCCTCAAGGCGGCAGGCGCGTCCATGATTCATGTGGACGTCATGGATGGCCACTTCGTGCCGGAGATTTCGGTTGGCCTGCCGGTCATTGAGAGCCTGCGCAAGGCCACGGATCTCCCGCTCGACGTTCACTTGCTGATCGAGCGGCCGGAACGCTTCGCAGAGCGGTTTGTGAAGGCGGGCGCTGACCGGCTGGCGGTTCACGCCGAGGCCACGACACGTTTGCGAGGCGTGCTCGAACAGATTCGAGGGTGCGGCGCGCAAGCGGGCGTGGCGCTGAATCCCTCTACTCCGCTGGAGTCGGTTTCTGAGGTGTGGGGGGACATTGATTTTGTGAATATTCTTACTGCCGAGCCGGCGCTGCGCGAGCAAGGGTTCATTCCGGGAGCAGTCGGGAAGATCCTCGCCGCGCTGGCGGTGCGGACGGAACGCCGCCTCGACTTCGCGATCCAGGCGGAAGGGGGCCTCGGCCCCCAAAACCTGGAGGAACTGGCCCGCGCCGGTGCAGACATCCTCGTGGCCGGTTCTGCCATCTTTGATAGTGTGGACCCGCGGTCCCGGTTAGCCGAGATGATCCGTCTGGTCGCTGGCGTTCACCTGACCTCCAAAGCCTAGTCAGCCGCCGCGGGCGGCGACAACATCGAGCAAGGGAAACTGACCCGTTGAGTTTGAGACGACTTCTGCGCGCAATCTTCATTCTTGTCCTGACGGTCCCCTTTCTGTCCGGATGCCTGTTCCGGCGCCATGGCGGCGACGATGCCGGCGCCGTCAATCCGGGCGACCAGCCGGACAAGATCCTCTACGAAAAGGCCACACGGGAAATTGAGAAAGGCCGGTACGATGTCGGCCGCCTGACGCTCCAGACGCTGATCAACACTTACCCCGACAGCGAGTACCTTTCGAAATCCAAGCTGGCGATTGCGGACTCCTACTACGCCGAAGGCGGCGTCTCCGGCCTGACGCAGGCTGAGGCCGAGTACAAAGACTTCATCACTTTCTTCCCCACCGCCCCGGAAGCTCCCGACGCCCAGTACAAGGCCGGCATGGCTCATTACCGTATGATGGCCAAGGCCGACCGCGACCGCACGGAAGCCAAGCTGGCGGAGGCGGAGTTCAAAGAGTTCCTGCTCAAGTATCCTGACAGTCAGACGATGCCGCGGGTGAAGCGGCGCCTGCGCGAAGTGCAGGAAGTCCTGGCGCAGGGCGACTTCAAGATCGCGCGGTTCTATTACAGCAAGGGAGCCATGCGCGCCGCCCAATCGCGATTCCAGGAAATCGCCGACCGCTATCCGGATTTCAGCCGCGTCGACAACGCGCTCTGGTATGTGGGGCAGTCGCTCGAGCGATTGAGAAAGGCCAACGACGCTGGTCCATACTACGCGCGCATTATCACCGACCATCCACTCAGCCCTCTCGTGGAAGACGCGACGGAGCGGCTCACGGCGTTGCACCAACCAATTCCGCGCCCCACCCGCGCGATGCTGGCGCGCGCGCAGGCCGATGCGGCTCGCCGCCCAGGCAGGGATCTGTTTCAGAAGATGGGCGGTTTTCTCTCCAGCGGGCCTGACACCAGCGCCACGCGCCGCGGCCCAGTGCGACTCGGCGGACCCAAGCCTTCGGACGTGGAAGTAGCCAAGGCGCCCGAACCCACTCCGGGAGTTGGCAGCATCGTCGTTCAGCCCGTGGGTGAGGAGAGCTTGAAAGCGGGGAAACCGGTCGGATCGGCAGCCTCGGGCGCGAGTGAATCGGGCGGAGCTTCGACCGCCGCGCAGGAATCGGGGGATGGCCAGAAACCCGCCGCAAGTTCTGGCAGCACAGACACTCCGACCTCCGAACCCGCCCCGCCCGCAAAGAGGAAGGCAAAGCGCAGCCTCTTCAAAAGGATCATTAAACCGTTTTGAGCCCATCTCTGAGATCACAGCTCGTCATGCGGGCTCGACTGTTTTGCCGCGCTCGCCGGCACTACAACCACGCTCAGCGAGGAAAAAGCCGCGCAACTTCAACCATGCGAACTGGTTGCGCCTTGACTTCGATACCCTAAAGTGGTATTCCTCAACGCT
>CAZTHM010000214.1:0-6750 GCA_964613505.1 uncultured Acidobacteriota bacterium
GCGTTTGAGACTGGCCTCGCAAGCCTGCTTGACGTACTCCGGCCGCCCGTTGATTCCCAGAAACCGACCCCCGGCATCGCGCACATTGCCGAACTTGGTGGCCAGCACTACGCCACTGCGGCGGCCCTTGAGCGCCTTGCCGACCAAGTCCTCATTACGGCCGATGCCGTAGATGTCGGCGGTGTCGAGGAAGTTCACGCCCAGGTCGAGCGCGCGGTGAATGACGGCGATCGACTCGCGATCGTCGGCGGGCCCGTAGAAATCCGACATCCCCATGCAACCCAGTCCGATCGCCGAAACCCGCAACGGGCTGTGCCCGAGCTTCCGCTGCTGCATTGATCGATCCTCCGTCCTTCTCATGTCGTTACGCAGGGTTGGACAGAATAACACTGGAAATCCCCATCACTCAAGTTGCCAGCGGTTTCCTGAGCTGGCTTTTTCGGGAACTTGGGGCGCCCTGCGGACGTAGAATGATTCAGGGTGAAGTCCGGGAGGAGTGTGCCATGAGCACTGTGCCACAATCGCCGCGTCCGCCGTCTGCGCCTCTGCCGCCGCGGACGGGCAGTCATCTGCTCACCATTTCGTTATTAGTGCTGGCTCTGATCGTCGTGGTGTCGATTCTCACGGTAGTCATTGGAATACGGTTTCTCGCTCGGGGAGTGAAAGTTAATGTGGCGGATGCGGGAGCGGGAAAGAAAGAGGTTTCCATTAAGACGCCGGTGGGTTCATTGGAAGTGACCCAGGACGTGAACGAGGCTCGCCTGGGCCTGCCGATTTATCCGGGAGCGCAGCGGGTCATGGGCCCCGGCTCGGCCAACGTGAACATCGCCTTCGGAAACGAAGGAGGCGTGCGCGTGGTGGCGGCGAGGTTCCAGACCTCCGACTCGCTGGAAAAAGTCAGGGATTTCTACAAGCAACGCCTGGGCGCCGAGGTGACGAAGTTCACCGAAAAAAACCAGGATGGCAGTACGGTGTTTGAAATCAAGCGCCCGGGCCAGGAAAAAATCGTAGCGATCCACGGGGCGGGTCCCATGACTCAATTCGAGCTGGTGCGCGTCATCCACGGCCCCGCAGAAACGAACTAGAGATCTCGTGACGCTGCCCGGTACCTCCATGCGCGCTGCCCGGTTGACAGAGCGGCAGGGCCGTGCCAGACTAGAATCTCAAGGGCTGAGCCCTTGTACACAGTGCGCCCGTAGCTCAGCTGGATAGAGCACTTGCCTACGAAGCAAGGGGTCGGGTGTTCGAATCACCCCGGGCGTACCATTTCCATCCTTTCACCAAGCCCCCAGGGAAACAAAACTCAAGAAGCGTCTCGCATTTGACGATTCTATCTTCTGTGCGTCCGACGAAAGGGGCCAAGCCGCGATTGTCCACCTCTTCGGGGCGAAGCACGGTCATCAAGTCTCGTGAAGCTCTCGCCGCGGTCCGGTCAGAGGACTCGGCAGCCTGAAGAACGCGGCCGCAGGCCTCACGCAACCCTTGCCTCCGGGCCAGCCTCGCTGATTCTCGTCAAAGGAGCTGCCGTGCTCGACAAGGTCCAATTGAAAGCGGGGGCGCTGACATTCGGTCAGGCCCTCCAGAACTCCCTGAAAGTGTGCGCCATGTATTCTATCGACCACCCGTCGGCGGAGAGGGCGATCGCTCAAAGCCACAAGGCGCTGGATTCCCTCCTGCAGCACATGGGTCTGTTCACCTTGGGATTTCTGAACCAAAGAGTTTTGATTAACAACATGATGACCGATGCGCCGGGGCTGAACGCGCTGGCCTCAGAGTTTGCCAAACGGGAAGTCGCAGCGGTGAGTTTCCTATCCGGAATGAGCCAGGAGGAGTTCAAGCGGGGCTTGGCGATCCTTTCGACCCGGCCGAAAGCCATTCAGGATGCGGGGGGTCTGCGGAAGTTCCTCAAACACAATCCGCTCGAGGCCGTGCGCATCCTGCCTCTGGAAAAGCCCAAAGACTCTTCCGGCGACTTCGATATGGAGATCGACGCCGGCGCCTTTCTGACCGCGCAAGGAATCTTCGAAGCTGGTCTCCGCCCGGCGGGCACCGCACTCGATCAACTTCTTTCCGCTGCGGCGGTAGGTGGGAAGCCGGGGAGCGTGGTCGGGCCTAAAGACCTTCTGGAATTCAGTCGGAAGGCAACCGAATCCACGCTGGCTGACAAGGAGGGAGATCTGCGGGAACTGCTGCAATCCGTCGCCAGCATGTTGGCAGGCATGAAGATGGATGCCATCGTCGCGGCGTTCCCCTCGTCGAAGCAGCCCGCAGGCCAGGATTTCTCTCCGCAACAAATGGCGGTTGATTGGGTCGAGGATACGACCGTGGAGTGGGCAACCCGGAGGCTGGAAGCATCGGCCGGGACGCCGGGGGCACCGGCTGAACAGGAGGAGGTCCTGCAAGCCCTTCTGCGGGGCTTGAAGGCAACACAAGTTGTGGAGCGGATGTTGCAGAAACTGGCCCGATCGATGCAAGAAGCCCACTTGCCTCCGGAAATCTTCGAGCGCATCCGGCGTGAAGTGATTTGGTTCGCCTTGCCCAGCGAAGAAAAGCTCAGCCGGTTGATGCAATTGCACTCCTACGATGAGCAGGAATTCCGGCATCTCCTCCTGCTCGCGCAGGAGAGCGTCTATGAGGGCAGGACCGAGCAGGCCAAAGAGCTCGCCCATCACTACCTCTCGCTTCTGCGCTGGTCGCCCTCCGAGCCGACGAAGCATGAAATGGAACGGCTCTCACAGCTTGTGCAATCCATGACCGGGTCGCGAACCCTGGACTGGATGCACGAGGTGGCGCGGCGGCTGAGCGAGGCGGGGTTGGAGGGGAAAGAGCCAGACGGGGACCGCCACAGGGCGTTCGTCAACTGCTTGCTGAAAATCGGGGAGGCCGGAACACGTTTCGAGCAATTCGACCTCGTCCTGCGCGTGGGGAAGATCGTGCGGAGCCTGGAGGCCAAGAGCCATCCCCTCCACGCCGAGTGCTGTCGCAGAGGTTTGGATCGTCTGTTGGGTGGATCTGAAGTCGAGCGGATCATTGACTTGTATCTCCAGCGGCGCGATGACCCGGCTTGGCCTAGGACGGCCACCGCTCTCCTGCAGGTAGGGGGCGAAAACGCGGCGGACATTCTGCTGAAGCGGCTCGAGGATGAGCCTGCGGCAGCCAACCGCATGCAGCTCATCCGCTTGATCAGCCGCATGGGCCGGAGGGCCATTGACGCGACTTCGAAGCGATTGTCGGACAGCCGCTGGTACGTCGTGCGAAATTGCTGTTTCATCCTGGGTGACCTGAACGACCCGGATTTGGCGGAACATCTCCGAGCCCCACTCTGCCATTCGGATATGCGAGTCCAGCAAGCGGCACTCACCTCCCTGATCAAAAGCAACGCGCCGCATCGCGCCGAGGTTCTGGGCGACGCCCTGCCGGGCCTGCACCCGCGCATCCTCGATTTGGCCCTGGAAGAACTGGCATTTCACAAGGACCCCAGCAGCATTCGAGGTCTTGAGATTGTCCTCGCCAAGGATGCCCAGGCCCCACTGGACACCTTGCGCAAAGCCCTCGGGGTCCTGGGAACCATCCCCTCGGAGCGCGCGGTCGAGATTGTCGGGAAGATCATGATGGATGGCCGGCGAGACCTTTCCCTCCGCAAAGCGGCGGAAGTCATTCTGCGTCATCACCCCTCGGCGGCGGCGCGGGAACAACTCGCCAGGCGGGGAAGTCTTCCCGTGGCGGATCTGATGGCCGCAGACAAATGAAGCCCTCCGCGAGGATTCCTTCACAAAAAAGATGATTGATGCCGCAGCCCCAGTGGGGAGAACCCCGCAGGCCCGGCCGTGAGAGCCGGCGCTCGCGAAGGCTCAGGGACACTCGCCGAGGCTTAGCATCAGCTACTCCATGCGGCCCTCAGGCAGGGTATGAGTCGTGGACGCAGGGTCCCCTTCTGGGACCCTGCGTAGCTTGGGGTGAACGGGAGCCTGCTAGAAGACGAACTTCAATGCAAACTGAATCTGCCGCGGCGGTCGCGCCTGGAGGATCTGCCCGAAGAAGGGGTTCGGGATCAGAAACCCCCAGGAGTAATCAGGCTTCACGACGTGGCCCACCTTCGTGAAGGGCTGGAGGAAATTGACGTTGTTTAACACGTTGAAAAACTCGACCCGGAACTGGAGGTTAATTCTCTCGTCTTTTCCAAAGTAGGTATTCTTCAGGATCGAGAAATCGAAGTTCGCCAATGCGGGGCCGCGGAAGGGGTTGCGAGGTAGCGACCCCGGCGTGAAATCTGCGACCCGGGAAAGGTCAAAGGCGCTGACCTGCGTGGTGCCGGTGCAAGCATAGAAAGAGAGATCGATGTTGCAGCCGGCGGGCAAAGCGCTGTCAATGGCGGCGTCCGGATTGTGGTTGTCGATGCTGGGCGCCTTGTTCAAATCGGGCCGTAAGGGCACGCCCACTGAGTCCGCAAAAACCGTGTAGGGTTGGCCCGATTGGATAGTGGCGATGCCGGCCATCTGCCAGCCAATTCCCAGAGCCTTGGCGCCTTCCCACCGGGGAAAGTCGTACATGAAGTGAATCACGAAACGATGCCGGGCATCGAAATCGGAACTGGCGCGCTCGCCGGCAAGATTGGGGCTGTTATCCGTGTCATTCGGCAGCAGGCCGCGGGTGGTAATAGTGGGAAGTCCCGGACGCAGACTCAGCGTCGGGTTGGCGTTATTAAGCGCAGCAAACTGATCGATGTTAATGGCGCCGATGTTTTTGACCAAAGTCGCGGTGGCCGGAGCGAAAAGGAATACCGGGGTGTTGGCCGAGGAGGCGCTGTCAATCGAGTGCGCCCACTGGTAGTGCAGGCGGACGTTCAGCCCGTGGAAAGCACGGGTTTCCCATCGCGCCAGGAGGGAGTGAAAGTTGGAATTGGCCAAATTCTCCTGGTTGACGACCGAGTCGGAAAGCTTCCCGGCAATTGGGAGAAATTCTGCAAAGCCCGCCGGCAGGCAGGGGAATGGGTAGGCCCTCCGGTTGAACTCAGCCCGGGGGCATTCCTGAAGCAGCCGGAGTCGAGGTAGCCTGTGGCCCAGGGAGCCCACGTAGGTCACCTCGAAGGCCGAGGAGTTCCCTAACTGCTGCTGAATGCCGAAATTGAACTGATGGATATAGGAAGAACGGGTGTTGGGATCTCGCGCCGTAATCGAGTACGGCTGGCGCCACCAACCTGACACGTAGCCGTCGCCATCCAGGTCAACATCGGCAAACCCCGTGGTCGGAAATCCCGCCGGGAAAGTGTCGCCGAGAGTGAACAGTGGGAAGAAGTTTCCCTCCTCGTCTTCTAAGGGCAGATAGAAAGAAATCCATTGCTGAACATGGGGTGGATTGAGCAGCATGTTCGCCGAGGGCTGGATCGGTTGCTGATCGTAAGTCAGGGCATACGCCCCACGGAAGACGGTCTTGCGGCTCGCCCCGGGAGCCCAGGCAAAGCCGAACTGGGGACTGAAATTGTTGCGGTCACTCCTGAAGCCGGCCCGCGGGGCATTAAAGCTAACGCCGCGCGGATTTCCGTTACTATCCAGGACATCTTTGGACCCAGAGCGGACCAGGCAAACAAGGTCCGGACATGCCCCGGGATAATTGTTCACCAAACGGTCTCGCGCTTCGACCGGAGCCTGATTGATTTCGTAGCGGACTCCCATGTTGATCGAAACACCCGTCGCGGGTCGCCAAGTGTCCTGGACGAACCAATTGAGGGAGGTAGCCCGGAAGGACCGGTCGAAGCCGCCGCCGAATTCCGGGCTGACCCGACCGATCGAGGCAAGGTCCGGCCAGCCGACAGAGGCCAAAAGGGGATTAAAGAAGGTCACCAAGCCGCGCCCCATGGCCTGGTTGTTGACATCCAAGCGGTTATAGCGGGCCTCGCCCCCAAACTTCAGCATGTGCCGCCCCTCCGTACGGCTCAGGTTGTCGGCGACGGACCAGACGTTGTCGGCACGGTTGCTGGGAGCAGTAAAGTCTGCGCCCAAGTTGACAAACGGCCCGTCGGTGTAGTCAAAGCCGCCCATGAGAACGGAGGGCATTCCCTTAGCAGTGAAGTTGAGATTGTCAAAAAACGGCGCTGGGTTGGCGGTGCGGTCAAGCGGCAGGGTGGTCAGGCGGAAGCGGTTCCAGCCGAGACGCAACTCGTTGACGGTGTGGTCGCTTATCCGGTGAACGTAGTTGTAGCTGAAGTTTTGATTTCGCCCACTGAGCTCAATCCCGCTGCCGGGGTAGTTCCGCGTCTCGGGCACCGCTCCGCCCTGGATCTGCTCGATCGTCTGAATGTTGTGCTTGAAGCTCATGCTGATGCGGTCATTCGGCTGAATGTCGATCCGCTCCAGGAAGTTGTCCGAATTGGAGTAATTTCTCGCATCACCCACGGCAAACGCCGAGTAACCATCCGGGTCGGCGACAGGATCGCCAAAGGGGTCTAAGACCGTGCTGGTGGGGACAT
The DNA here is from genome assembly GCA_964613505.1 of uncultured Acidobacteriota bacterium. Classification (GTDB taxonomy): domain Bacteria; phylum Acidobacteriota; class Terriglobia; order UBA7540; family UBA7540; genus CAZTHM01. The sequence continues at coordinate 6,467 of CAZTHM010000214.1, forward strand.
TGGGCACGGGATAGAGGTTTAGAAGACCAATCCCGCGCGTGCTGCTTTCGTCGAAAGCGAAAGCTGGGTCGCGCCAGAAGTTGGCCGGAACGCGCTCAAAATCGGGGCGCGGGTTAACGGCGCGGAAGCTCTCCCAGTTGAGGAAGAAAAACGCCTTGTTCTTGACGACGGCGCCGCCTACGTTGGCGCCAAACTGATTTTGGTTGATCCGTGGTTTACGGCCGGTGTCGAACGACCTCCGCAAGGCAGGGTCGCTCAGGACCGCGGTGGGATAGTAGGTGCCA
>CAZTHM010000215.1:0-6738 GCA_964613505.1 uncultured Acidobacteriota bacterium
CGAGATCATCGAGGAGCAGGCGGAGATCAAGCTGGAAGACCTGATCGCGGACGAAGATGTGGTCATTACGGTGTCGCACTCGGGCTTCCTGAAGCGCACCCCGCTCTCGACTTATCGCCAGCAGGGCCGCGGCGGAAAGGGCCGCCTGGGGATGAAGACGCGCGACGAGGATTTCGTCGAGCACCTCTTCATCGCTTCGACCCACAGCTATATCCTGGTTTACACCAACGCCGGGCGCGTGCACTGGCTCAAGGTCTACGAGATTCCCGACGTGGGCGCGGCGGGCAAGGGGAAGAACATCGTCAACCTCGTCAACCTTTCGTCCGGAGAAAAGGTGGCGGCGCTCGTAGCCGTGATGGAACTACCGGACGAGCCCAAGGACGTCACGGTCGACGGCAAGACTGTCGCCGCGGAAGGTTACGTTGTGCTGGTTTCGCGTCAGGGGGTCATCAAGAAAACGCGCTTGGTCGAATTTTCGAATCCCATGTCGCGCGGCATCATCGCCATGGGGATCGAGGAGGGCGACGAGCTGATCGACGCCCAGCTCACCACCGGCCGCGAGACCATCTTCCTCGCCACGCACGAAGGCATGGCCATCCGCTTCCTCGAGACCGACGTCCGCGACATGGGCCGCCAGGCCTACGGAGTGCGCGGGATGGATTTGGAAAAAGGCGACTACATCGTGGGGATGGAGATCGTCGGCGAGAAGGAGTTGATTCTCTCCGTCACCGAAAAGGGATTCGGCAAGCGCACGGCCATCATCGAGTATCGCCTGCAATCGCGTGGCGGCAAAGGCGTCATCAACGTCAAAACCGTGGAGCGCAACGGCAAAGTCGTCGGCGTGTTGAGCCTGACCGAGGATTCTGAAGTCATGCTCATCAGCCAGCAGGGCAAGATCTCGCGCCTCGACTCCAGCGAAATTCGCGAGTCGGGCCGCTCGGCCCAGGGCGTGCGGGTCATCAGGCTCGAAGAAGGCGACCAGCTCGCCGCCGCCTGCCTCATCCGAAGTGAAACCGACGGCAACGGCGGGCCGCCGCAACCGGCGCTGATTCAGTAACTCCCGCAGGGACGAATGACGAAACGCGAGAGCAATCCGAAGGGGGAACGACAATGGTAGGCTCCATCCTTCTTGGGATAGTAGGTGGCTTGACATACACTCTAATCGTACTTAACCCAGGCTTCCGGTTTTCGAAGTTGGGGATCAGTGCGAAGGACTTCTTGATTGCTATGGGCGTAAATGGGTTGCTCGGAGGAGTTGCGGGCTTCTTGGGCTGGTCACTTTCCGCAGGCGAGGTCCCGCCGCCAAGGAGCTACGCTGTTTATTTGCTTTTCGGTGTTGGGGGCGGCAGTCTCATTCAAAGCTTGGCACTTGCTGTGGCCAACAAAGAGTCCAAGGCAACGCTAGACCGTACCCTTGAGGCTGTGGAGGCCCTTAGTGCCTCGCAGGCGAAACCAGTTGGCGAGGAATTGAGGAACGTTTCCAGGTCTCTTCGCGACGCTACAGATTCCCGTGAGCGAGAGAAGCTAACGCGACACATGCTCAGTGTGGCCAACAAGATCAAAGGCGGGTCAGACGACTGAATCACTTTTCTTCTCTTTCTCCTTCCCCCAAAACTCAAGTTCCTTGTCCTCGTAAACCCGGCTGAATTCCGGCTCCGTTGGGAATTGATACCTGCTCTTGTGGACTCCCGGTTTTCCACTAACTGTGTGTAGGACAAGTTGCGCAACCCGGATTCCCGGATAAAGGACCAACGGGACCTCTCCAAGATTAAGAAGTTCTAGTGTGAGGCATCCTTTGAACCCGGGATTAACGAATGTAGCGGTGGCTATGATCAGACCCAGCCGTCCCCAGGAGGATCGGCTAAGCACATAGCCCCCGATGCCAGGAGGGAAAGCCAAGTACTCCAGGGTCGCTCCTAGGACGAGCTGCTGCGGGTGCAGGATGAACTGTTCGTGGGGACGCTTGGAAACGCGGAACTGGTACCTTTGGATTTCTTCCTTAAGCGTTTGTTCGCCCTGAGTGGCGTCCATCATCGGGAATGCTGTTTTTTGCGTAAGAATGAATGTCGTGGAAAGGCGGAGATCGACCGACCCCTCGTGGATTTGCTCGTCCGGGGCGAGGATCGGAGTGATTACGAGCCGCTTCTCCAATTCCTTGTTGAGCCATCTGTAGATTTCACGCTTGCTTAGGAGTCCCATTGTCCTGCTTCCCGGACCACTTGGCGTATTCGGTCTGTATTTCACTCAACTGAATAGCCTTCAACACTAGACGATTCAGAGTCTGAACCCGCTCAACGTAGGCGTGTCGATCCTGACCAAAGACCGGTGCAAGTTCGCCCAATTTGAAGAGCCATCCACTTGCTAGAATAGAAGCAAGCCCGACAGCTCGGTTGTTGTTGAGATTATACTCAATCCTGTTAGGCGGCAGGTTGGCGTGGAGCCTTTCCAGAAGGCCAGGGACTTGTTCGCTGAAAATTCTTGGTGTGTATGGCTGCGGCACGTGCTCCGCGGCAAATTTCCGTACTGCCGGGAGGGCTCGCTCTGTGGACTCGTAAGCTTGCTTCTCTGGAAAGCCCATCTCGCCGATAGCAGAGGTTTTTTCAGTAATTTGATGGACATTCTCTAACCATCCATCAATCTTCTCCCTAACATGCGCGATGCTAGTGGGGGTCTCCTTCGGCCACCCTTGAAGCTTGAAGGTGTTTCGGTCTACGAAATCTAAGTCCATCAGGATCTGCAAGACGTGGCGGAGCCGGAAGCGCCATGGTGGATGGAGGTCCGTCGAAATCTCATCCATTGACCGAGAGAGGGTGGCCACCTCGTGAAGAGCAAACAATGCTGAAGGGCCGAAAACTCGCGCTGATATTGTGTCGGACAGAATTTCCATCAGCGCGGCTTGCCGCATCCTGGCTGCATTTCCGACTTTCGCTCCAACCTCCCTGGCCCGTAGAACGCGATCCGTTTCTGCGACTTCCTTATCAACCTCGATGCGAAGCTCTTGCAGTATCCGCGTCTGGTCTTCTTGTTCGAGATAAGCCCGTTCCAGTGGGTGCGCGATTTCGTGGGCGAAATTGACGTGAAGAAGAGCGTTGTCGCGTTCAAATGACGGGAACGAGATCGCGAACAGCCTCTCCGGCAGATCCTTGAAAAGGGCCTTATGTTCGGCATCCGGCAGCAGTCCTTTCAAGTCTTCCTCGAGTCTGCGGCGAAGCTCGCGCACACTGTAGTTGTAGCGCCATTGCCGGCGGACCATGAATTTTGACCTTGGCAGGACGGCTTCACCAATTCTCTCCACTGGTACTACGAGGGAGGCGGGCACATTCTCTGAGGAAGCCCCTTCAATGAACCGCAGTGTTGGTGCGATTTGATCGACGAGGAAGATCGGAATTAGGGTAGTTTCTTTGTCACCGGCATCTGGGGATGACATTCGGGTCTTTAGCTTTTCGCAGACAGCGCAGATGAATGTGGCAAACAATGTGGGGTTGGGTGATGGGAAGGGCAGAATCTTGAGGCGAGCTGAATGCTCGAAAATCTGGGTGGCTTTTAGGAAAGCCGAGGACCTCACGTGGTCAATCATGGATAACAGGAGATGACTCTTCGGCTTGTGCTCGCCTCAGTTTCTCTCTGGCATTTTCGGTCAATGAGTCAGCGATTGTGGCGAGGAATTTCAAAGTGTTTTGTAGCTTCTTTTCGTCGACATCCCTTGGGGGTTCGGATATCAGCAACTCGAACGTCTCAAGGATTTCATCGAAGTACCGGCGTACACCTTCTTCCGGACCGGCAGCGAGGCTTCTTGCCACAGTGTCCCTGTCCAGAACATACGTGAATATCTCAACATCTTCTGGCCGCAAGTTGTGGACTTCGCCAGGGTTCGGCCCGATCAGGAACCCCTCGCCTTGGATTATCTTCTTGACCAGATCCCTGCAAGGGGCAAAGACCTCCCTTTGCGACCGAGTGATCTCGGCGGGCTTCACCTTCGAGAGCAAGTCAGCAGCCCGTGATGTAGCAAACCCGTACTTGTACAGGTTCGGGAACGTCGGTGAGAGCGACATGGTTGTTGACCCCTCTCAAATTCTACGCTACGGACGAGGCGCATGTGAGTTCCAGCGCCTAATTTTTGTATTAAATATACAAAAATACCGGATATTGTCAAGCCGTTTATTTTCGTTTAATATTGGTCTCATGGCAAGCGCAGGCCGTCCGCGGAAAATTCTTGGCCCTAGGTACAAGGTCCCCTCCCTCTTCGTGTCGCGGGAGGAAAACCAAGGACTCCTTGATTTGATAGCGAGGCGCTTCCGCAGCACGGGTATGGAACCGAGTAAGCAGGATCTAGCCCGCGAGGCCATTGCCGACCTCTTGCGCCGTGAGGGATTGCTTACTGAACAACTTCAACCTTCAAAGCAGGCGTCAGCGCATCCAAACAAAAGGCTTCAGTAATCGCCAACTCCTGCCTTACCCACTCCAGACAATGGGCTGGATGTGGGCCGAAGAGGCATGTAATATATCAGCTTGAGGCAGGGATATCAAATTAGCTGAGCTGCAGTTCGGGGCCCTGCCTGCGCTCCCCGAGATGATGCCATGGGCGAGTTGGAAAACAAAGAACGTCTGCTTTACGAAGCGCTGGAGAAAGCGCCTTCGCTCATCGTGGCGTATTCGGGCGGGGTGGACTCGGCGTATCTGGCTTACGCGGCGCATCGCGCGTTGGGCGAACGGATGCTGGCTGTGACTGCCCTTAGCGCGAGCTATTCCGAACGCGATCGAACCGAAGCCGAGGCTTGCGTGGCGCGCTTCAAGCTCCCGCACGAGTTCATCGAGACCGACGAGCTTTCCAATCCCGCCTATCGCGCCAACAATCCCGACCGCTGCTTTTTCTGCAAGGACGAGCTGTTTGACAAGCTCGACGAACTCGCCGTGCGGCGCGGTTTCGCCGCGGTGGCCTACGGCGTGAACCTGGACGACCAGGGCGACTGGCGGCCCGGCCAGCGCGCCGCGCGCGAGCACCGGGTGCTGGCCCCGCTGCTCGACGCCGGGCTTACCAAGGCCGACATTCGCGAGCTGGCGCGCCGCGCCGAGGTGCCGGTCTGGAACCGTCCGGCGAGCGCTTGTCTTTCCTCGCGCATCGCTTACGGCATTGAGGTCACGCCCGAGCGCCTGGCGGTGGTTGAAAAGGGCGAAGAGGCGCTGCGCGCGCTCGGCTTCCGTCAATTCCGCGTGCGCCATCACGACAACTTGGTGCGCCTGGAGATCGCTCCGGAAGAATTGCCGCGCGCGCTTACGCCGGAAATGGCGCACAAGTTTGTCGAAATCTTCAAGCCCCTCGGCTTCAGCTTCGTCACCCTGGACCTGGAAGGCTACCGCTCCGGCTCGCTCAACACCCACCTGATCAAAATCCAGAACTGATTCGGCAGCACCAAAGTATGGTAGTATGGCTTTATGGCCAGTCGAAAGATGACATTCAGCCTTCCAGAGAAGCTCGCAGCGCAGTTGCTGAGGCGTGTGCCTGCCCGCAGCCGCTCGCGATACGTAGCCGACGCGCTAACCCGGCAACTTCAGGAGCGCGACCGCTTGCTGGCGCGCGCGGCGGGAATTGCCAACCGCAGCCGCACCGTGCGCGCGCTCGAGCGCGAGTTCGATGCGCTTCCGGACAGCATAGCGGAGCCTTGGGATGACACCCCGACGAGGTGAAGTGTGGTGGGTCTCTCTGGACCCCACGCAGGGGTCTGAGATCAGGAAGACACGACCCTGCGTAGTGATGGGGACCAATGTGCTCAACGAACGCCGTCTCACGGTGGTGATTGTGCCGCTTTCAAGCGGGTCGCAGGCGGCCCCACCGCTCTTGATTCCCGTGGTGTGTGCTGGTCGTCGCGCCGTGGCGGTTATCGACCAAGTCCGAGCGGTGACGAAGGAGCGCTTCACCCGGCGTCTCGGCGAGCTTTCACCGGAGGAGTTGTCCGCGGTCGAGGACGGGCTACGGCTGGTGTTGGAACTGTAGCGGGCGGAACCCCGACTTCCGTCAGCGAAGATTCTCAACACCAATCCTGGGGTTACACGCCCCGAAGCAAACTCGCTGTGGGCTTAGGAAACCACCATGAACAGAACCATCCGGCTCATGTTGTTTTGCCTCTCTATCCTTGGGACGCTCCACTCCACCTCGGCGCAGGCGGGGCAGAAAACACTCGCCGAGCGGCTGGGGTATCCCCTGGATGCGAAGTTGCTCATCATTCACGCCGACGACCTGGGGCTGGCGCGCTCAGTGGATGCGGCAAGTTTCGCCGCACTCGAGCGCAAGGCGGCCAGTTCCGCGAGCGTGATGGTGCCGTGTCCGTGGTTTACGGAAGTGGCGGCGTATGCGCGCGAGCATCCCGACCACGATCTGGGACTCCACCTCACGCACACGAGTGAGTGGAAGACCTATCGCTGGGGGCCCGTGGCCTCGAAGGATCAGGTGCCCGGCCTGCTCGACCCGTCGGGGTATCTCTGGCCGGACGTGCCCGATGTGGCGAAGCACGCGAAGCCCGAAGAAGTGGAGCGCGAAATTCGCGCCCAGGTCGATCTGGCCATCCGTTCCGGACTCAAGCCCACACACCTCGACACGCACATGGGGACAGCGTTTGCGAATCCCAACTTCTTCGCGGCCTACCTGAAGGTCGCGCGGGAGTACGCGATCCCCGCCTTCGTGCCGCGCGTGGCGGGCGCGTCGCCGCAGTTGCTCGGGATGCTCCGCGAAACCGATATCGT
>CAZTHM010000216.1:0-6701 GCA_964613505.1 uncultured Acidobacteriota bacterium
GCTATAAAAAGTATATTTATACCTCGCGTGCATAATTATTCTCCCGCGAGACAGCGGCTGAGGTGCTGGAGAGGGGCGCAACACTGGAGGAAGAGATTTTGACGCCACCGGCGGGCCAAGCCCGTCGCAAGAAAATCGTCCGCGCGGCGCTGGCCGGGGCCACCGGCTACGCCGGGCGCGAGCTCATCACGCTCCTGGCGCGCCATCCCGGCGTCCGCCTGACTCACTTGATGTCCTCCGGCCGCGACGGCAAGGGGAACAAGTCCCTGGAGCACTCCCACCCGGGGCTGCGGGGAAAATCCCATCTCCCCATTCAGGCGCTCGTCCTGGAGGAACTCGTGCCCGCGGCCACGGACGTGGTTTTTCTGGCGACGCCCCATGAGATTTCGCTCGAGGTCGCTCCGGCACTGCTGGATCGCGGGCTGCGCGTCATCGACCTGAGCGGCGCATTCCGGCTGAAAAATTCGGCGGACTACTCGCGCTGGTATGGATTCGAGCACCACGCCAGCGCGGCGCTCGAAGAGGCCGTCTATGGCCTGACGGAATTGAACGCCGAGGAGATTCGCGGGGCGCGCCTCGTGTCCAACCCGGGCTGCTACGCCACTTCTGTCATCCTGGCGCTGGCTCCACTCCTGCGCGCCAAATGGGTGAATGAGACGGTGGGAATCATCTGCGATTCGAAGTCGGGTGCGAGCGGCGCCGGCCGTGGGCTGAGCGAAAAGTTGCACTACGTCGAGGTCAACGAGAATTGCCGCGCCTACGGACTCTTCACCCATCGGCATGTTCCGGAAATGCTCCAGGCGTTGGGCTTGGAAGAGGAACGGTTTACGTTCACTCCGCATTTGCTGCCGGTGAATCGCGGCATCTTGAGCACGATTTACGTTCGCCTGAACAAACCTCGCGAAGCTGCTGAGGTTGAGGGAATGTTCCGGGATTTCTATGCTGCGGCACCCCTGGTGAGAGTGTACGCGCACGGCGCTCTGCCCGAGATACAGGCGGTTGCCGGAACGAATTACACGGACCTGGGTTTTGCCGTTGATTCGGGAGCGCGGCGCCTGATCGTCGTCTCCGCGCTCGACAACCTCGGCAAGGGTGCGGCGGGCCAGGCCATCCAGAACATGAACCTGATGTTTGGCTTTGCCGAGGAAACCGGACTCGTATGACCATCGTGATCAAGATCGGAGGGCAAGCTCAGGAGGATGCCTCGGTCCGACGCAACGTGGCGCGGCAAATCGCCGCACTTTGCCGGTCCGGCCACAAAGTGGTTGTCGTCCATGGCGGGGGCAAGCTCCTGACCGAGACTCTGCAACGGCTCGGCATCCCCACGCAGTTTCACCAGGGATTGCGCGTCACGGACGGCGCCACGCGCGACGTAGCGTTGATGGTGCTCGCCGGCATCGTCAATAAGCAATGGGTGGCGGAGCTGGACGCTCAGGGGATGCGCGCGCTGGGGATCTGCGGCGGCGACGCGAAGCTGGTCGAAGCGCGCAAGCTCGCCGCCCGAGCCAACGGCCGAACGAAGGACCTGGGATTTGTGGGCCGCCCTCACAAGGTCTCGACCACAATTTTGTATGTCGCGTTTCGCTCCGGATTGATTCCGGTGGTCGCCAGTCTGGCGCTGGGCCCGGGCGGAGAGTATTTCAACATCAACGCCGACGACTTCGCCGCCGCGCTGGCGATGGAGCTCAAGGCTGACCGGCTCCTTTATCTGACCGAATCGGGCGGCGTCTGGGATGCCCAGCGGCGCTTGCTGCCCGTGGTCAAGGTGGGCGAGATCCGCGGTCTGATTCAAAAGCAAATCGTCCGCGACGGGATGATCCCGAAACTCCGTTCCTGCGCGCGCACCTTGCGCCACGAGGTCGGTGAGATTGACATTCTCTCACCGGCGGTCAAGAACGGCCTCATCCGAGCCATCACGTCGAAGGGGCCGGTGGGAACGCGGATCGTGAAATAGCTATGGACTTCGATCAAGTCGCGCAACTCGAGAAGGAAGTTTTGGTCCCCACCTACGATCGCCTGCCCATTCTGGCGGTCGGAGGAGAGGGTTGCTACCTCCACGACGACAAAGGGAAAAAGTATCTCGATTTCCTCGGCGGGCTGGCGGTGAACTCGCTCGGCTATGCTCACCCGGAAATTCTCGCCGTGTTGCGCGACGAATCCGAATCGCTCCTGCACGTTTCGAATTTGCTGTACCACCGCTTTCAGGCTCCGCTGGCGGAGAAGTTAGCGCGGCTGGCGGGACTCGATCGCGTGTTTTTCGCCAATACCGGCACTGAAGCCATCGAAGGCGCGATCAAGCTGGCGCGCGCTTATGCCCGCCAGCATCACTCCGCCGAGCCGTTCCAGCGTGTCGAAATTCTGGCCATGGAGAACTCATTCCACGGGCGGACGCTCGGCGCTCTCTCCGCAACCTGGCCGGAGAAATACCGCAAGCCCTTCGAGCCGCTGCTCCCGGGCGTCAGGTTTGTGCGGCTGAACGATGTCGCGCACCTGCGCGAGAACTTTACGCCGCGCGTAGCAGCGGTTCTCCTGGAAGTCATCCAAGGCGAGGGCGGCGTGGTGGAACTGCGCGAGGATTTTCTGAGAACGGTCGAAGAGCTTTGCCACACGCACGACGCGCTCTTCATCGCCGACGAAATCCAGTGCGGCTTGGGACGCACGGGCCGTTGGTTTGCCTACCAGAAATACGGCCTCCAACCCGACGCGGTGGTGGTGGCCAAGCCGCTGGCGGCGGGCCTGCCGCTCGCGGCGATCATCGCGCGCGACAGCGTGGCGCAGGCGTTTTCGCCTGGCATGCACGGAACCACTTTCGGTGGCGGGCCGCTGCAATGCCGCGTGGCGTTGAAAGTCTTGGAGATTCTCGAGCGGCCGGGTTTTCTCGAGCGTGTGCAAGAAGTCGGCGCCTATTTTCGCGCGCAGCTCGAGACGCTGCGCAATGAGCTCGATGTGATTCGCGAAGTCCGGGGCGAGGGATTGATCCTGGCGGCGGAACTGGCAGCGCCGTGCAAATCGGTTGTGCGCCAAGCCCTCGAGGCGGGTTTCTTGATGAACTGCACGCAGGAAAAAGTTCTGCGCTTTCTGCCGCCGCTGATCCTGGAGCGGCGGCACGTGGACGATTTGATCGCGGCCTTACGGCCGATTCTGGCAGCACTCGCGAGCAGCGAGAAGAAAGGGGTGACCGCATGACGCCCGTGATGATAATGGAAAAACAAGAAACGCTCAGCGTGCACGACTTGATTGCTGAAAGTGCCCTCACGCGAAGGGACATCGAGCTGATCTTCCAGCTCACCGAGCGCGTCAAGGCATCGCCGGGGTCATTTGCCCGCGCGCTCGAGGGCAAGCAACTGGCGCTGATTTTCGAGAAACCTTCGCTGCGCACGCGCGTCACCTTTGAAGTCGGCATGACCAGCATGGGCGGGTACGCGATCTACCTCGACCACACCAAGCCCCGCCTGGGCGAGCGCGAGTCCATCAAGGACATCGCCCGCAACCTCGAGCGCTGGGTGCATGGGATCGTCGCGCGCACCTACTTGCATTCTTCGGTCGAAGAACTTGCCGAACACGCCTCGATTCCGGTCATCAACGCTTTGACCGACCTGCTCCATCCCTGCCAGGGGCTGGCCGACTTCTACACGCTGGGAGAAAAGGTCGGCCGGTTGAAGGGGCTGAAGCTGGCGTATGTCGGCGACGGGAATAACGTTTGCCACTCGCTGATGATTACCGGCGCCAAGCTGGGGGTTTCGATCAACGTGGCGACCCCGGCGGGCTTCGAACCCAAGGCGGAAGTCATCGAAGACGCCAAAGCCATTGCTCGCAAGACCGGCGCCAAGATTTATATCTACAACGATCCGGTCGAGGCCGTGGCAGGCGTGCAAGCGGTTTATACTGACGTTTGGGCGAGCATGGGCCAGGAGTATGCCGCGCACCTGCGCGCGCAGGTCTTCGCGCCCTATCGCGTGACCGAAGACCTGATGGCGGCGGCCGATCCCTCCGCCGTCTTCATGCACTGCCTTCCGGCGCACCGCGGGCTGGAAGTGACCGACGGCGTTATCGACTCGCCGCGCTCGGTGGTCTATGACCAGGCGGAAAACCGCCTGCACGTCCAAAAAGCGCTGCTGATTCTACTGATGCAGAACGCTAACGGCAGGGCTTGATGCGTCAGCGGCGCTCTGTGAACGCCGGCGGTGAGAAGGAGAGAAATTGTTGACCGTCCGAAAAGCAGAGTTGCGCGACGTTCCCGCGCTCTTCCAGATGATCAGCCACTACGTGGCGCAGCGCATCATGCTGCCCCGGCCGCTCGTCGAGCTATACGAGAATATCTGGGAGTTCACCGTGGCGGAGGAAGATGGCCAGGTCGTGGGCTGCGGGGCGCTGAAGTTCTACAGCGCAGAACTGGCGGAGGTCCGCTCACTTTGTGTGGCGCCCGGCGTGACGAGCCGCGGGCTGGGCCGCGCGCTGAGCCGTCAAATTCTGGACGAAGCGGCGCGCTTCGGTTTGAAGACGGTTTTCGCTCTGACTCTGGCGACCGGCTTCTTCGAAAAACTGGGCTTCCGTGAAGTCCCCCGCGAACGATTTCCCACTAAGGTCTGGCGCGACTGCCTGCAATGTCCCCGCTACTTCCAATGTGAGGAAAAGGCGGTGGTGCTGGATCTGGTCAACCGGACAGCAGCGGAGCAGCAATCCGCCGAGGAACCCGCGAAGGTTTCTGCCTAGCTCGGTCCGGTCGGACTGTCTCACGCCTTTCCTCCCAACGTCACAACGCGAACCGATTCCTGAATCCCCTTGACGGCGACGGGCGGCAACGCCCGCGGGCGGGGCGGGCACGCCTGCGAGTCGGACTCCGCGCCGGCCGAAGGCGGGTGTATCATCGTTGAGAATGCGCGCTTTCTTCTGTGCCGAGGCGGGCAGGAAGACTTCGCGTCTTCGCAAGGGGTGAGGAAGAGCTTGGCGACAAGAATTCTGGCCATTGATTTCGGCCTGAAGCGTATGGGCTTGGCGGTCTCGGATGCGCTGGGAGTCACGGCGCAGGGACTCGCGACGCTGGAGCGCGTGCGAATCGCCGACGACCTCGAGCACCTCCGGAAGCTGGTGGAAGAATACGCGGCCGAGCGCGTGATCCTGGGCAACCCGATCAGCCAGGCGGGAGCGGAAACGGCGATGTCCGGCCAGGTCGCGGCGTTTGCGGAAAAACTGCGCCGGATTCTCGCCTGTCCGGTGGAGCTCTGGGATGAGCGCCTGACCAGCGCCGAGGCCAACCGAATGCTCCGCGAGTCCGGCATCGGCATCGAAAAGCGCCGGCGCGCCGCGGACCGCGTGGCGGCCACACTTCTCCTGCAAGGCTATCTCGATTTCCAGGCGAACGAACGCGAACGAAGCCAAACCTCCGGGGCGAATCAAGAATGATCAAGCGGCTGGTGGTGGTGGTGAGCGTCATCTTTCTGCTGTTACTCGGTTGGGCGATGCGCGAGTTGTATCGTCCTTATCGCGGAAACGACGGCAGCTTGATCGTCGTGCTCGAGCCCGGCACGCGCTCCACGCAGGCGGCAAGCGTGCTCGTCGAGCGCGGCGTCCTGTCGTCCACGTGGCCCTTCCTGCTTCGCTACTGGCTGGGGCGACCGCGCCGCAGCCTCAAGGCCGGCGAGTATTTGTTCGACCGGCCACTGCGCCCCCTCGACGTCTACCGCAAACTGGTGATGGGCGACGTCTACCTTCACGCCGTCGTCATCCCCGAAGGCTCCAACCGCTTCGACATGGCGCGCATTCTGCACCAGCAATTCAATATCAATCCCGAAGAATTTCTCCGCGCCACAGGCCAGGGTTCCGCGATTCATGATTTAGCTCCCCAGGCGGCGTCGTTGGAAGGTTACCTTTTCCCCGACACCTACCGGTTCCCGCGCGGAGTCACTGCCGCAAGCGTCGTATCGGCGATGCTGGCGCGCTTTCGCCACGTGGTCAATTCCAGGTTCCCTTCCGATGTCCGCTCTCATCCCGAGAAACTCCACCAGGTCATCACGCTCGCCTCGCTGGTGGAGAAGGAGACTCCGGCGTCGAGCGAGCGGCCGGTGGTTGCGGGCGTATTCGCCAAACGACTGGAAAAAGGAATTCCGCTGCAGTGCGATCCCACTGTGGTCTATGCGGCGCGATTGAATGATCACCCCATCGGACCTATCAAACAAAGCGACCTGGATTTCGATTCGCCGTACAACACTTATCGCTACGCCGGCCTGCCGCCGGGGCCGATTGCGAGTCCCGGTGAAGCGTCGATCCGCGCCGCGCTCAATCCGAGCCAGGAGGATTTTCTCTATTTCGTCAGCAACAATCACGGCGGGCACATCTTCTCTCGAACGCTTGCGGAGCATCAGCGAAACGTGTCACGATATCGGCGAGAAGTGACGGCGCTTCGCCGCAATTCCTCCGGGAAAGCCCAGGCGGAGCCGGCATCACGTCCCGGGCGGCGCGGAAAAACGAACGCCACTTCAGGGTCGGGCCGTGCTCAAAGCCAGAAGCAAAAAGCAGCTGATTCTGGAACTCGGTCAGACGCCGGGCCGCGAACCGCTGGGCGAGCGGCAGATTCGCGCCCTTCAGGCGGAACTCCGCCGGCGCCTCGGCCCTGAGGACGCAACCTCCCTTTCTTACATCGCCAATACGCTCCGCGGCGCGGGCGCGCGCGTGGATTATCAAGACCGCTTCGTCGACCCGCT